>JBIIOL010000629.1:0-6018 GCA_044336965.1 Pirellulales bacterium
AACAGATAGAACCACCAGACAGGGTCGGAGAGAAACCGGCCGGCCAGGAGGCCCCACGCCTGTGGATGCGAGAGCACCTCGCGCCATGGCATCGTGCGCGTCGATACCACGGCAGGCGTCTCGGCGAGGACGATCCGCCGTTCCTCGTCGGTGATGTGCGGGTGCCGCTCGGGCGGGTGGTAAAGAAGCAGCCAGAAGACGAGCCAGACGAATCCCAGCGCCCCCGTGACGAGAAACGCAGGCTGCCAGCCATAGCGGGCATTGAGCCAGGTGATCGCCGGCGGCGCGATGATGGCCCCGATCGCGGCGCCGCTCTGGATGATCCCATGCACGAGAGCCCGCTCCCGGGCTGGATACCACTCGCTCACCACCTTGAAGGCGGCCATGAAGTTGCCTGACTCCCCCATGCCGAGCAGGAACCGCAGCGCCCCGAGCGACCAGGCGCCGCGGGCGAAGGCATGGGCCATGTTGGCCAGCGACCACCAGATCATGAACAGACTCAACGAGGTTCGCGTTCCCCAGCGGTCGACGAGATACCCCGAGCCGACGTACATCACGGTGTAGGCCGCGAGAAACGCGGTGAGGATGTTCGAATACTCGATGTCGGAGATGCCGAGCTCCCGGCCGAGCACGGGCGCGAGCACGGAGAGCGTCTGCCGGTCAACGTAGTTGATGACCGTGGAAAGAAAGAGCAGCCCGGCGATCCACCAGCGAAGATGGGCGATCTTCATCGGGTGGTCGTCCTCAGGAAACCGTGCTCATCGTAGCCAGCTCGCCATCGGCCAGCCGTCGCAGATGGGCGAGCTCCGTCAGACTCTCGTGATCGAGTGCCGCCGTTGGGTGACGGACGTGCGCCGAGGCGATCACGCCAGCCGCCACGAGGTTGTGCTTCTGGGCCGAGACGCCGAGGCCGGGCTGCAACTGGAATCTCAGGAGCGGCAGGATTCGCGAGAACACGCCCCACGCTGCGTCGAGGCGGCCCGCATCGAGGTGGTCCCAGATCTCGACAAGATCGCGGGTGCGGTCGCTGCCGGGCATCTGGCCGCGAGCCCCGCGCTGCCACTCCTCGATGAAGAACTGGCAGTTCAGGCCGCCGAAGAGGATGAGCGATTCACCGGCGAGCTTTGCCACGGTCGATACCTTCGACGGCGTGGGCGGTGCCTCGATCTTCACATATTCGACCCGCTCGATCTCCTTGCCCATGCGGGCCAGCAATGCCGGTGGCATTGTGACCTGAGTCATGAGCGGCGCGTCCTGCACCATGATCGGGATGGTGACCGCGTTCGAGATCGCCTGAAAGTAGTGCATCAGGCCATCGCCGTCGGTTTTCAAATAGTAAGGAGGCAGCACCATCAGGCAGTCGGCACCAAGCCCCTCCAACTCCTTGCTCAGTTCGACGGCGGCGTCGGTACCGGTATGGCCGCTGGAGGCGACCAGGGGCACGCGACCGTTCACCCGCTTGGCGATCCGGCGCATGAGTTCGATCCGTTCGGCGGAGGAAAGCGTGTAGCCCTCGCTGGCATTGCCGAAGAGGCCGAGCCCATGGGCGCCCTGGTCCAGCAGATGATCGACGAGCCGGTCCTGGCTGGCGTAGTCGACGGAGCCGTCCGGGTGGAAGGGTGTGTTGGCGATCGGGTAGACGCCGGTCAGGGAAGCAGCCACGGGTATTCACCGACACGAGGAAAAATGCCTGCGGCGGTACGAACGCCGGCACGGATCAGGAATGCCTACTGTAGGCCACATCGACAGTCATCCCTACGCCGCCATTGCGGCAAGTTCCTGCAAAAACGCGACGCGCGGCCCAGTCGCCCTCACACCATTTGCAGCATCGCCTTCCGGCCTCCTTTCTGGGGGGGACGGTGGAAAAAGCCGCTTGACGGGCCGCTGCGTGTCGCTACGCTGTATTTGTTTTCCGAATGATGCAAGGCGGCATCATTTGAATTCGTGATCGTGCTCGGGCCAAGGAGGGCAGAATTATCGCTTTTTTGCTGATTTGTGCCGGTTTCCGGCCGTGAATCCTTCCCCCTGCATTCATGAACCTCAAGTCCCTCAAAATCTTCTGCGACATCGTCTCTCGCCGCAGTTTTTCCCGCGCGGCTGAGGACAACGGCATTTCGCAGTCTGGGGCCAGTCAGGTCGTGAGTCAGCTGGAAAACAGGCTCGGGGTGCAGTTGATCGAGCGGTCGAAGCGGCCGCTGGTGCCCACCCGCGAGGGGCAGGTCTTTCTCGACGGCTGCCGCAAGATCATCGCCCGCTACGACGCCCTCGAGGACGAGGTGCGGTCGCTTCACGAACAGGTGGCGGGCCGGGTGCGGGTGGCCGCGATCTATTCGGTCGGCCTCCACCATATGAGCCGCTACCTGCAGGAATTCATGAGCCAGCACCCCAAGGCGAACGTCCGTCTTGAATATCTTCACCCGGAGCGGGTGCTGGAGTCGGTGGAGAGCGGTGAGGCCGACATCGGCGTCGTCAGCTATCCGCGAAGCACTCGAACCATCCATGCGGAGCCGTGGCGTGAGGAGCCGATGGTGCTCGCCTGTGCCCCCGGGCACGCGTTGGCCGGCCGCGAGACGATCCAGCTTGCCGCCCTCGACGGACAGGCGATGGTGAGCTTCGATCCCGATCTCGTCATTCGCCATGAAATCGATCGCGTCTTCGCTGCCCGCGGCGTGGAGCCGAATGTGGTGATGGAGTTCGACAACATCGAGACGATCAAGCGGGCCATCGAGATCGACGCGGGCGTGGCCCTCCTGCCGGAGCCGACCGTGCTCCGCGAGGTGGCGGCCGGCACACTCGCCAGCGTGCGGATCAACGACGAAGAACTCGTGCGGCCGCTGGGCATCATCCATGCCCGTGGCAAGCCGCTCGCCCCCACCGTGCGGCGGTTCATCGAACTGCTCCGCGGCCACGCGCATGACACCGACTCGCCATTCGCCGACGCGGCGGAGCCGGATGCGGAACACGTCGTCGCCCACGCCTGACACTCCCGCCAGCCTTTTTTCATTCCCCGGTTCCCTTCCAGACGGTTCTGCATAACGTTCTCCGGCCCCGACAGCTTCCCTTCACTCGAGTATCGCCATGACGCGTTCCCACGGACTTCCCCCCGCCCAGGGCCTCTACGATCCCGCCAACGAGCACGACGCGTGCGGCGTGGGATTCGTCGTCAATCTGCACGGTCGGAAGAGCCATCAGATCGTTCGCCAGGGGCTCGAGGTGCTGGAAAACCTCACGCATCGCGGCGCCTGCGGCTGCGACCCGCTCACCGGCGACGGTGCCGGGATCCTCATGCAGATTCCACAGGAGTTTTTCACGGCGGTGACACCGCAGGCCGGGATCAAACTGCCGGCCCCGGGCGACTGGGCCGCGGGCAACGTCTTCCTGCCTCCGTCGGATGGCGACCGCGAGGCGGCGGAGATGTTCTTCGAGAAACTCTGCCAGGAGGAAGGGCTCGAATTCCTAGGCTGGCGGACCGTGCCCACCGACAACCGGTTCATCGGCGGCACTGCCCGCGAGGTGGAGCCAGTTGTGCGGCAGGCCTTCGTGGGCCGCGGCAAGAAGACCGCCCGCGACCACTTCGAATGGAAGCTCTTCGTGCTTCGGAAGCGGTTCGGGATCGAACTCGGCAAGCTCGGCCTCACCGAGCAGACCTTTGTCTACGTCTGCTCCCTCTCGTCGCGGACGATCGTCTACAAGGGCCTGCTGCTGGCCGATCAGGTCGACAAGTATTACCCCGACCTCTCCGACCCGAAGATGACCAGCGCCCTGGCCCTCGTGCACCAGCGGTACAGCACCAACACGTTCCCGACCTGGGACCTCGCCCATCCCTTCCGCTTCATCGCACACAACGGCGAGATCAACACCGTTCGCGGCAACATCAACTGGATGCACGCACGGGAGAGCATGCTCGCGCACCCCGTGTATGGTCCCGACCTCGACAAGATCAAGCCGGTTGTGCGTGAAGGGGGCAGCGATTCCGCCTCCTTCGACAACGTGCTGGAACTGCTCGTGCTCGCCGGCCGGCCGATCGAGGAGGCCGTCAGCATGCTCATTCCGGAGCCGTGGAGCGGCCACGAGAGCATGGCCGACGACCTCAAGGCCTACTACGAATTCCAGGCCTGTCTGATGGAGCCGTGGGACGGCCCGGCCGCCCTCGCCTTCACCGATGGCATCCGGATCGGCGCCACGCTCGACCGCAACGGTCTGCGGCCCGGTCGCTGGTGGCAGATGAAAGACGGGCTCGTCGTGATGGCGAGCGAAGCGGGCGTGTTGCAACTGCCCGCTGGCGAAGTGGTCCGCAAGGGCCGGCTGCGTCCGGGACGCATGTTCCTCGTCGACACCAAGGAAGGGCGGATCGTCGAAGACGATGAGATCAAGCGGAAGCTCGCCAGCGCGAAGCCGTGGCGGGAATGGATCACGGCCCAGCAGGTGCGGCTCGATCAGATTGGCGATCCGGCGAACGTGGCAGACGTGACGAAGTCACGGGCCGTGCTGCCCGAGGACTTGCTGGGAGCTTCGAATGGCAATGGCAACGGCACGAACGCCGCGGCCCATGCCGTCGACTCCTGGCGGGCGGCGGGCGTGGCGGGTGAGCCGTCGAGCCTGCTCGAACTGCAGCGGGCCCACGGCTACACGCTCGAAGACTTGAAGGTCATCATCGCACCGATGGCCACCGACGGTGCCGAGCCGATCGGCTCGATGGGCAACGACACGCCCTTGGCCGTGCTCTCCGACCGGCCGCAGTTGCTCGCCAACTACTTCAAGCAGCTCTTCGCTCAGGTCACCAACCCGCCGCTCGACGCCATTCGCGAGGAGATCATCACGTCGATGATCACGACGATCGGCAGCGAGGGGAACCTGCTCGACTCGAAGCCGGAGCAGTGCCGGCTCCTGCGGCTGGAAACGCCGGTGATCACCAACGCCGAATGCGCGCG
The DNA here is from genome assembly GCA_044336965.1 of Pirellulales bacterium. Classification (GTDB taxonomy): domain Bacteria; phylum Planctomycetota; class Planctomycetia; order Pirellulales; family UBA1268; genus CAMCQY01. The sequence continues at coordinate 4,932 of JBIIOL010000629.1, forward strand.
GATCAAGGCTCTCAATCAGCCGGGACTCGTCGCGAAGACCATCTCGCTGCTCTTTCCGGCTGCGGAAGGAGCCGCCGGGATGCGGAAGCGGCTCGACGCTATCCGCGACGAAGGCTCCCGGGCCGTTGCAGGCGGCGCCACGATCATCGTGCTCTCCGACCGCGGCATCTGCCGGGAACAGGCCGCCGTGCCGGTTCTGCTCGCGACCGGCGGCGTGCACCACCATCTGGTGCGCGAGGGCTCGCGGACGCGGTGCGGCATCGTCGTCGAGACGGGCGAGGCCCGCGAGGTGCAGCACTTCGCCCTGCTCACCGGCTACGGCGCCGGCGCCGTCAATCCCTACCTCGCCTTCGCCACGATCGACCAGATGCAGGCGGAGCGGATGATCTCGGCCGAGTATCCGCGTGAGAAGCTCCACAAGAACTTCGTCAAAGCGGCCTCGAAGGGCTTGCTCAAGGTGATGAGCAAGATGGGCATCTCCACGCAGCAGAGCTACCGCGGCGCGCAGATCTTCGAGGCGGTCGGCCTCGAGCAGGGGCTCGTCGATGAATTCTTCACGCGGACGCCGAGCCGGATCGGTGGCATCGGCCTCGAGGGCGTGGCCGAGGAAAGTTCCAATCGTCACGAGCATGCCTGGCCGAAGACCAGCGTGCCGCAGACGCTCGAACTCGACGTCGGCGGCCGCTACCAGTGGCGGCGCAAGGGGGAGGCGCACATGCTCTCGCCCGACGTCGTCTCGACGCTCCAGCGATCCACCCAGATCAACAGCCGGGAGGAGTTCAAGAAGTACCAGAAGCTGATCGACGAGCAGCAGACGAAACTGCTCACGCTCCGCGGCCTGCTCGACTTCAACTGGGCCGAGCAGTCTCCAGACGGTGGTGGGGCCATTCCTCTCGACGAGGTTGAGCCGGCCAAGGAGATCGTGAAGCGGTTTGCCACCGGAGCCATGTCGTATGGGTCGATCTCGAAGGAGGCCCACGAGACGCTCGCCATCGCGATGAACCGGCTCGGTGGCCGCAGCAATACCGGCGAGGGCGGCGAAGACCCGGTTCGGTATCAGCTCGAGCCGTCTGGCGACAGCAAGAAC
>JBIIOL010000212.1:0-6017 GCA_044336965.1 Pirellulales bacterium
GGTGCTCGACGCGGGCGGCCGCGTGCTCGCCCGCGCGAGGCGGAGCCACGACGACGATCCCTGCCTCGACTTCGTGGCCGGTGTGGCGGGCCGCCATGTCGTGCGGGTGCACGACATGTATATGGGCGGCGGCGAGATGATGCCCTACCGCCTGCTCGTCTCCACCGGGCCGGCCGTGGAGGGCGTCTTCCCACCGGTCGCCGCCGCCGGCGAGACCGCGCGGCTCACCGCGATCGGACGTGGGCTGGTCAGCGCCGGGCAGCCGGGGAATGACGAGCTCGAAGAGACGACGGTCGACGTCGACATCGACGACGCCTCTGGCAACGCCGGCGGCCGATTCACGAGTCGGCTGTTTGCCGTCCGCGACCTCTCGGCCGATTTGCTCGACGTCGCCGGCGGGGTGCCGGGGACGCCGATCGTGCCGCCGACGGTGTTGGCGTCGGCAGAGCAGGTGACGCTCGAGCAGGAGCCGAACGACGATCCTGCGCGGCCCCAGACGATCACGCTGCCGAATGTCGTTGCCGGTCGCTTCGACCCGCGCGGCGACCGCGACTGGTTTGGATTCGACGCGAAGGCGGGGGAGGAGTGGGTCTTCGATCTTTACTCGAGGCGGCTCGGCCTGCCCACCGATGCGTCGCTGCTCATCGAGAGCCTGACGAAGGCCGCCGACGGGACCGTCACCGCGAAAGAGGTGGCGTTTGCCGACGACGGGCCAGCGGAATTCCAGGGGGGCATCCTCGACCGCCCCGGCTTCGATCCTTCGATCACGTTCAAGGCCCCAGCCGACGGCAGCTACCGGCTGCTTGTCCGCGAACTCGCCGCCGACTCCCGCGGCGGGATCGACCGCGCCTGGGTGCTCGGGGCGCGGAGGCCCGATCCCAGGTTCCGACTGGTCGTGCCACTGGCGCAGCCAGACCGCGCCGATCCCAACAAGCTCGCCCGTGCGGTGCCCTCGCTGCCGATCGGTGGACGGGTGGTGGTCGACGTGTTCGTCGTCCGGCTCGGCGGCTTTACGGGCGATGTCACGCTCGAGCCGCAGGGCCTGCCGGCGGGAGTGACCGCCGCGCCAACCGTCATTCCGGCCCGCAGCAACCGCGGCATGCTGGTGCTCACCGCGGCCGATGGCACGCCGCCATTCACCGGGTCTTTCCGCGTGCTTGGCCGCGGCCGCGTTGGCGAGCGGGATCTCGACGCCACGGCCCGCGTCGCAACGCTCGTCTGGAACGTGGATGATGCCAACACGCCTTTCGTGATGCGGGAGTCGACCGACATTCCGCTGGCGGTGACCGTCGATGCGGCGCCGATCACGGTGGCAGCGAAGGAACAAAAATCCTGGGAGACGCAGCCCGGAGGGAAGCTCGAGGTGCCGGTTGACGTGGTCCATCGTCCGGGTGCCAAGGGCCCGGTCGCGTTCACCGCCGCCGGGCTGCCGGCCGAGCTCAAGGTGGCAGAGTTGAAGATCGACGAGAAGGCTGCCGATGGCAAGGTGGAGATCACCACCGACGCGAAGCTGCCACCAGGCACCTACACGGTCGTGCTCAAGGGCGTGGCGAAGCTCGCGTATGCCCGCGACCCGCAGGCGGCCGAGCGGGCCCGCGCCGACGCCGACCGCATCACCAGCTTGGCCAAGGACCGCGCGGCGCGTGTCGTCGCTGCGAAGGAGGCGGTCGCGGCCGCTCAGGCAAAGCAGCAGTCTGATCCCCAAGTGGCCGCGGAAGTGGGCAAGGAATTAGCCAAGGAACTCGAGACGGCGACGGAGGCGGTGAAGGTTGCCGAAGCTGCGGCCAAGGCCGCCGAGACAGAGCGGTCGCGTCGGGAGGAGGCAGCGAAGGCTGCCGCGACGGCCGCGGCTCCCAAGGACATCGACGTGCCGGTGGTGGTGGCCCCGATCACGATCGTCGTGGCTGTACCGAAGCCTGCAGAGCCACCGAAGCAGCCGGAGCAGCCGAAGCCATGAGCAGCACGATGATCCAACCCATTCGGAAGCGTTCGCTGGTTCCTGCGGCCGTTATCGTCAGGTGCATCGCCATCTGGATAGTGGGCGTGACGTCAGGATCGACAGTCGCCTCCGAGGGACTGCCCGTCTCGCCGCCGGACCGCGCCGACAAGGTGCGGTTTGCGGAAGAGATCCAGCCATTGCTCGCCGCCAACTGCACCGCCTGTCACAACGCCAAGAACCACGAAGGCGGGCTGATGCTCGATTCCCTGAAGGGGATCGTCGCGGGCGGCGACTCGGGGCCGGGGGTGGTGGCCGGGAAGCCCGCTGAGAGCGTGCTCTTCCTCCGGGCAGCGCACCGGCAGGACGACGCCATGCCTCCGCCCGACAACAAGGTAGGGGCCAAGCATCTCTCGCCCGATCAGCTCGGGCTGCTCGAACGCTGGATCGCCGAGGGCGCCGCGGCTGCCGCTGCCGCAGTCGGCAAACCGATCGCCTGGCGACCGCTCCCGGCCGGCACGGGCGGCGTGGTCGCCGTCGCGATCACGGACGACGGCCGCACGACGGCCGCGGCCCGTGGCGGCACACTGAGCCTGTTCGACACGCGGTCGGGCCGACTGCTCCAGCCGCTCGTTGATCCGGCGATCGCCGCGGCCAGCCCGGGCCAGGCTCATCGCGATGTCGTCTCGGCGGTCGCCTTCGCTCCTGGCGGGGAGCGGCTCGCCACCGGCTCTTTCCGCACGATCAAGCTCTGGCGTCGCAGCCCGCCGGCCAAGGTTACTGACATCGCCGACTCAGCCGCCGCCACGGCGATCGCCGTCGCTCCGTCGCGGTCCGTCGCGGCGATCGGATTCACCGATGGAAAGCTCGCGCTCGTCGATCCCGGCACCGGCCGGATCACGAAGACGATTCCCGCGCATGCCGGGGCCGTGACGGGCATCGCGTTCGCCGCGGATGGTGCGGTGGTCCACTCGTGCGGCCGCGACGGGCTCGTGCTCACCACAAAGGTGGACGACGGCACCGCTGTCGCCCGGCTTCCGCGACAGGGAGAGGTGCGGACGGTCGCTCTGCTCTCGGGCGGCACGCGGCTCGCGACGGCAGAGGCCGACAACGTCGTGCGGGTCTGGGCTCTGCCGCTGCCGGCGTTGCCGGCCGATGGTTCTGAGCCGCCGCCAGCGCCACTCAAGGAACTGACCGGCATCGCTCAGCCGACGACGGCGCTCGTGGAACTCCCGACGATGTCGGGCCACCTGCTTACCGGCAGCGGCGACGGCATCGTGCGGCTCTGGAATGCCGACACCGCCGCAGTCGTCCGGCAGTTTGCCCATGAGGCTCCCATCGGCGGCATCGCCGTGAGCCCCGACGGCGTGAGGCTGGCCACCGTTGGCACGGTGCCGGGCATGAAGCTCTGGGAGACTGCCTCTGGAAAACGGCTCGCGGAGATCAGGGGAGACCAGCGGATTGCCGAAAGGCTGGCCGCTCGCGATGTCGATGTCGCCGTCGGGAAGCAGGACGTGGAGTTTGCCAAGGCTCAGGTGGCTGCCGCGGAGAAGGCGGTGCAGGCGTCGGCAGAGGAGATCAAGAAGGTGGCCGAGCAGATGTCGGCGGCCGAGAAGAAGCTCGCCGAGAAGGCAGCTACGGCCGACGCGGCGACCAAGGCGAGGCAAGACGCGGATGCGATAGCGGCGAAGGCGACTGCTGCGGTGCCGGTGGCGACGAATGTTCACGAGACGGCAATGAAGGTGGCCGAAGCTGCGGCTGCGACGGTGGCCAGTGCTGCCGCCGCCGTCGCGGCATTCAAGGCGAAAGCGGATGCCGCCGACGCCGATGTGCTCAAGAATCTCGAGGCAGCAACTGCGGCCGCGACCGCTGCGAAAGGCCTGAGCGACCAGGCCGTGACGAGGGCAACGCAGCAGGTCGAGCAGGCGAAGGCGCATGCAGCCGAGGCGGCGAAGAAGGCGACCGATGCCACCGCAGCTCAGACCACCGCCGAGGAGGCGAGGAAGCAGGCGGACCTCTCCGTCGCGACCGCCAGACGGGCGGTGGAATTTGCCGCCGAGCAGGAGAAGCGGACCAAGGCGGATGTTCCGCTGCGTGCAGCGGAACTCTCGACATCGGAATCCCAGCTCGCTGCGATCGAGCAGGCCCGCAAAGAGACCGACGCGGAGTTCGCTGCGTCGGCCAAGCCGTTTGTGTCGGTGTCGTTTTCAGGCGACGGCGCCTGGCTCGCCTGCCTCGAATCGGATGGCAGGATGCTCGTGCTTGGGGCGGCCGACGGCCAGGCCCGATCGACCTGGGATGCCGCGCGACCGGCGGGCCCCGGTGGGATGGCGGCGTTTGTCGGCGGCACGCAGCTGCTCGTGGCCGGCGGATCGTCGGCGGCCACGATCTGGGAGGCAGGCGAGCCCTGGTCGCTCGAGCGGACGATCGGTGGGGAGGGCACGCCTCCCGCGACCGACGACGAAGACGCCGGCCCGCCGATCGACATCGTCACGGCGGTTGCATTCGCGGCCGATGGCAGCCTGTTGGCGTCGGGCAGCGGTCGCCCAAGTCGCTCGGGCGAGATCAAGCTCTGGAAGGTGGCTGATGGCGGGCTCGTGCGGCCGCTCACCCATCCGCATTCCGACACGGTGATGTCGCTGGAATTCTCGCGGCGGGGCGACCTGCTCGCCTCCGGCGGTGCTGACCGCTTCCTGAAGGTGCATGCCGTTGCCGATGGCGCTGCGGTTCGATCGTTTGAAGGACACACCGGCCACGTGCTCGGCGTGGCCTGGCAGGCGAATGGCCGCCGGCTCGCTTCGGCCGGGGCCGACGGTGCGATCAAGGTCTGGGACTTCGCCAGCGGTGTGCAGCAGCGGACGATTGCCGTCGGCAAGAAGGAAGTGACCGCGGTGCGATTCGTGGGTTCCGGCGAGGAACTGCTGGCTGCCTCGGGAGAGCCCTCGCTCAAACTCTTCAATGCCGTCAGTGGCGCTGTCGTGAGGGACTTCCGCGGCCCGGGCTCCTACCTGCTGTCGGCGGCGGTGGCCGGCCCATTCACAGTGGCCGGCGGGCAGGACGGTCGGCTGCGGATCTGGGATTTCGCCACCGGCAATCCCCTCCACACGCTCGAACCCGCGCCGGCCCGCTGACGGGCGGTCTCGGGCCGCGGCACGTCAGACGAGTTCGGGAAGCGGCAGCCGTTCGGCGAGATACTGGGGGCGGCCGGTCGTGTCGATGAGCGTGGTGTCGGACGTGCGCACGCCCAGCGCGTGATAGAGCGTGGCGGTGATTTCCTGCACGTGCACCGGCCGGTCAGTGGCATGCTCGCCGAGACGGTTGGTCGCACCGATCACCTGCCCGGTGCGAAGGCCACCACCCGCGACCAGTGCTGCCATCACCTGCGGCCAATGGTCGCGGCCAGCCTGCGGGTTGATCTTCGGCGTGCGGCCGAACTCGCCCCAGACGACGATCGCCGTGTCGTCGAGCATGCCACGCGAGGCGAGGTCGTCGACCAGGGCGCTGAGGCACTGGTCGAGTTTTGCGCCGTGGTCGCGGACGAGGCCGAAGTTGTCGGAGTGGCTGTCCCAGCGGCCATAGCTCAGGCTCACCACGCGAACGCCAGCCTCGACGAGCCGCCGCGCGATCAGCAGGTGGTCGTTGCAGGTCGGCGCGCCGTCGTACTGGAATTTGTACGGCTTGCCGTCGCCATACGCCTCGCGGATTTTCGGATCTTCCTTCGACAGGTCGAGCGCCTCGAGAAGCCGGCTGCCGGTGAGCACGTCGAACGCCCGCTGCCCGAAGGAATCCATCCCCTCCATGATGCCGCTGGAGTCGATGTCGCGACGGAGCCGATCGACGCTCGCGAGCAGGCTGCGGCGGTCGGCGAGCCGTTCGAGTGGGATCGACTTGAGCGTCATGTTCTCGATGTCAGGCCCATCGGGCTTGAACGGCGAGAAGGCCGGCCCGAGGAATCCGGGGGTGCCGGAATCGGACCACGGCACGTGTTGCGTGCGGGCTGCGAGGCCGACGAAGGGCGGCACCGCCGGGTCGACCGGCCCGCGGAGCTTGGCGATGCTCGAGCCGATCGATGGCCGGCCGC
>JBIIOL010000213.1:0-5999 GCA_044336965.1 Pirellulales bacterium
CCGCACCGTCCATCTCCAGCACGCCGGCATCGGCCCGATGGGCCCCCCCGAGCACCTTCATGAGCGTGCTCTTCCCCGCGCCGTTTTCGCCCAGGAGCGCGAGCACCTCGCCGGCGTGCACGTCGAGATCCACCCCGCGCAGCGCCTGCACGCCGGGGAACGACTTCCTGATTCCCCGCATGGAGAGCAACGGGATCGCGGAGGGGTCAGACGGCATCGGGAAAGTCCTTGAAAACCGTAAACCATCACGTTATGGTTTATGTATGAAGTTCGATTCGATGGACGCTAAAAAACAGGCACTTGACCGCCTGCGGCCCCTGCCGCCTGAGGCTCTCCGCAGTCTCGAAGCGTGGTTTCGGGTCGAGTTGACCTACACGAGCAATGCGCTGGAAGGCAACACGCTTTCCCGCCGTGAGACTGCCGTGGTTCTGGAAAAGGGAATGACCGTCGGCGGCAAGAGCCTCAAGGAACATCTCGAGGCGACCAACCATGCGCGGGCCATCGATTTCGTCTCCCAAATCGTCGGCCGTCAGCGCGTCGTTGCCGAGCAGGAAGTCCTCCGCCTGCATGAACTGGTGCTCGAAGGCATCGATCATGCCGGCGCCGGCTCCTATCGCGCCGTAGCGGTACGGATCGCCGGTTCGACCGTCGTGCTGCCGAATCCTCGCCGGGTGCCAGACCTGATGCGGGATTTTTCCGATTGGCTCCAATCCGGATCCGCCCTCCATCCGGTGCACTTCGCCGCGGAGGCGCATTATCGGCTCGTGAGCATCCATCCCTTCATCGACGGCAATGGCCGTACCGCGCGGCTGCTCATGAACTGTCTGTTGATGATCCACGGCTATCCCCCGGCCATCATCCGTCCACGCGACCGGGCGGCCTATCTGGGGGCTCTCGAAACAGCACAGCTCGGCGGTCCCAGGACGGCCTACGACAGCCTCATCATTCGCGCGGTGGACCGGTCGCTCGACATCTACCTCGATGCCGCGGGCGACGGGGCCGGTCGCGGCCGGCAGACTGTGGCCTCGCCGGCAGGGATGCTCTTGAAAATCGGTCAGTTGGCCAAGGCGGTCGGTGAGTCGGTGCCAACGATCCGCCATTGGATGAAGCTCGGCCTGCTGCATCCGGCACAGTCGACGCCCGCTGGCTACCAGCTTTTTTCGATCGAGACTGTCGATCGCTGTCGTCGGATTCAATCGCTCAAAGGCCGGCGGCTCACGCTGGCGGAGATCGGCGCGACGATCGACGCATCCGGCGAAGCCGGCGGCACGTCGTAGACGGCCACGGCGATTGTGGCGACGGTGTCCGATGAAGAAAAGCCGAGCCCTGCCAGCGTGATCATCGCTCATCGGCCGGCCTCTGGTGCCAGTGTCGGATCCTTGTCCGCGTCGGCCTTGCGGTAGAGGCTTGTGGGGATGAGCATCTGCGGCGGCAGCGTTTCACCGCGCGACCACCGAACAATCGCCTCGACGATCTGCACCCCCATCTTGTCGGGAAACTGGATCGGATCGGCGTAGATCTTGCCATCGCGGATGGCCTGCCTTCCCTCCGGCTGGCCGTCGAAGCCGACGATCACGATCTGCTGCGTCTTGCCGGCCTTTTCGAGGGCGGCGCGGGCGCCGAGCGCCGCCGGGTCGTTGATGGCGAACACGCCACGAAGGTCGGGAAACGCCTGCAGCGCATCCTCCATCGCCTTGAAGCCGACGTCCTTGGCGGCGTTACTCTCGAGTTCGGTGACGATGTCGATCTTCGCCGACGCTGTGGCGTTGTGGGCGTCGATCACCGCGCGAAACCCCTTCACCCGCAATTGGCACGACTCGGCCTGCTTGAAGTGCAGCACGGCGATCTTGCCCCCGGCTTCGCGGCCATCTGCATTGAGCGCCTCGATCATCGCTTGGCCGGCCTCGCGGCCACCCCCCTCGTTGTCGGTGGCCACCTGCGTGGCGATCGCGACGCCAGGCTCGTTGCAAGGGATGTCGACGGTGAAGACCGGGATGCCTGCCGCGTTGGCCTCGCGGATCACCGGCACGATCGACTTCGAGTCGCAGGGCGAGAGCACGATTGCCGCCGCCTTCTTGACGATGAAGTCCTTGATCTGGTTGCCTTGGCGGGCCACATCCTTGTCGGCGCTGACCACGGTGGCCTGAAAGCCCTGCTTTGCCGCCTCGGCGGCGATCGCGTCGCCGATCACCTTGAAGAACGGGTTGTCGAGTGCGAGCAGCGAGACGCAGATCGTGCCGCGCGACGCTGCGGTGGGCTGTGGTGTGTCTGCGGTTCCCCCGCAGCCGAGGAACAGTCCGCATGCGGCCAGCATGACGCAGGCTCTGAGCCGCATCCGGGTAATCATTGTTCAGTCCCTCTTTGCCTTGCTGAGCACGCTAGCATGCCGCACCGGCACTGTCACGGTCGCCCCTGATTCCGCCGCGAGAGTGATCTGATTCGGCATCGAACAGGGACAGCCAGGAACGCTACGAGGATAAGTCGATGCGTCAGCATGGACCGGCTCCTCCGGCCTGCGTCACTCGGCCGGCTTGTAGATCGACCGCATCTTCCACGCCTTCACGTGGGCCGTGCTGTCGCCACCGCGCGAAAACAGTCCGATCCGCAGCCGCTGCGGGGTCGACTCATGCCAGGCAACCGCTGCCTGCCGGTCGTTGGCGAACACCTCCACCATGTTCTTGTCGATGAAGATCCGCATCGTGAGATCCTCGCCCTCGGCCAGTTCGAACGGCGGCTCGATGTAGTCCACCGTGAGAGACTTGCGTCCGGCACCGTGGCCGATCTCGATGCCGTTCTTTCCTGCGTCGTCGCAGAAGAACACCACGCCATATTCCTTGGCAGTCGGCTTTGAAAACACGACCTCCAGTTCGAGCGTGTCGCCCGCGATCGTATCGAGGACCTGCACGCCATCTCCCTTCAAGACGAGTTCGCCCGTCGTTTTCTCGTCGTGCCGCAGCTTCTCGAGCTCGCGAAGCGGCCGCATCTTCAGAGAGCCGTCCGCTGCGAGGCTCAACTCGCGGGGAAGGCTCTGAACGCCCTGCTGGCAGACCTTCTGGTCCAGAAGCCGGGGAAAATCCTTCTTCCGCGGCACCTTCCCGTTCAGCGCCTGCGTGCACCACGACCAGGCGACGCGGCGGCCGTCGGCGGTCTCGAGCGACTCGGGTGCGAAGAAATCCCAGCGGGCCCAATTGAGCAGGGCATGTCGCTCCGGGAGATACTTTCCGTCACGGAAATCGCCGATGTAGTAGCGGGCGCCGAGCGAGTGGCTGATGCACAGCAGCATCCACTTGTCGCCCAGCTTGAACATGTTCGCGCAGGAGACGTCCTCACCGCGGGGGATCCCGAGTTTGTCCCACGGCGTCTGTTCATGAAAGAGCGGTCCAAGCAGCCGCCATTGCTTCATGTCGGACGACGCGAAGAGCGGTGGGTCGTTTCCTCCTGAGAGGGCGTAATACGCATCGTTCATCACCCAGCAGTCGGGATCCCAGTGTCGCATCGTCGCCGGCTCGCCCGCGGCATCCTTGACGTCCACGGCCATGGGCTTCGACCACGTGTCGAGGCTGTCGTCGAGCCCGAGCACGATCCAGTTCTTCTTCGAGCCCTCGCCGTGGTAGATCATGGCCGGCTGGCCGTCTTTGGTGAAGAATCCCGTGCCACTGAACATGCCGTGGCCGGTGAAGCCGGGCTCGAGCACCGTGGGATGCCACGTCCAGTGCACCATGTCGGGGCTCGAGACATGGGCGTAGGCGAATCCCTTGGGCGCGTTGTAGATGTAGTGGAGGTGGTATCGCCCCTTGTAGAAGTAGGCGGGGTTCGGGTCACCGGGCATCGCCCCGCCCGGCCCGGGGTGGGCGAGGTGGTAGGTGAGCCATGTCGCCGGGATGGCTGCTGGCAGGGCAGGAACCTGCGGTGAAGCCGCCGGCTCCTCCGCAGGGGTGGGCGTCCCCTGCAGAAATCCCGCGAGGAGGACGGCAGTGGCCAACGAAAAGGCGAAAAGACGATGCAGAACTAGTTTCATGAAACGGCCTCCTGCGAACGGAAACGTTTGCCAAACAGCGAGAGCTTCGGTGAGATCCACCGTATTCAATACCACTGGACGTGGAAAACCGGACATTCTGCACTGTCCGTCGGTTGTCAGGGGGACTGGAGCCGCTGGCATTACAGGAGGCGGTCGGGCGGTTACTCAATCGTCCCGCCGTCGATCTGTTCGCCGCCGGCCCGCGAGCCGAGTTGTTGCCAGGTGGTGGCGTTCACTCCGTCGATGAAAAATCTCACCGACCCATCGGCCATCGCGGCCTGCACACCGCCACTGTGCTGGCTACGGGCGGCGGCGTAGCGGGCCGTGTCACTGCTGTTCGTTGAGCACGGGACTTTTAATCCATCATCCGCTGCGGGGCAGCCATCCACAACGTCCGCGGCCGACGTATTGGGGGTTGTGTAAGTCGAGAACATCGAGCCGCCCATTGAGGCTGCAAGGATATTGCCATACATTCCTGGCCAGCCAATCGTTTTCGTGACTCGAAGCACCTCAGAAATCAACACGGTTTTGCTCATGCCATCCGTGAAATCACGACTGCTCGACTGCGCAAGCGTCCGGCGATCAAAACTTTGATCGGCCTTCACAAGGAACGCACCCGGACCAGCCAGGCCGCCGCTCAAGGCGGCGCCGTATATGTTGCCTGGCCCGAGGCATACAGCATAGTTCCCTCTCATTTGGTCCCAATGCGAACTTTCTGTCTCCGCTCTGGCGGCACCGCGGCCGTCACTGGGACAGACGAACTGCTGAACAATCGTGTTTCTGGCGGTTCGTCGAGTCGTATTTGTCGTATTGCCCCAGAGTGCCCCTGTTCCGGAAAGCACACTGTTGAATGTCACAAATTGCGACTGCAGACCGACCTGTTCGATGAAGGGCAGGAGCTGGGTTGAATACCCATAGGTGAACGTGCTGTTCCATTGCCTGTCCCCACCCACCGGACTCATCGGGGAAGCCGGTGCCGTCACGGTACTGAAATCGTATTTCCTGCAGTAGGGAAACTTCCCGTAGGCGTCGTGAAAGCTGTGCATCGCCAGCGATAGCTGCTTGAGGTTGTTCTGGCAGGTCGACCGCCTGGCCGACTCACGGGCCGCCTGAACGGCCGGCAGGAGCAGGCCGACGAGGGTGCCGATGATGGCGATCACCACCAAAAGCTCCACAAGCGTAAACCCGCGGCGGCTGGTCGGCCGCTCTGCGAACCGTGGCAAACGAAGCGTTTTCATGACCGGCTCCTGGAAACACCTGAGAAAGAAGAACCTACGGGAAAGAACAAAGGCGATTGGAGAGCAGCACTGCGATGGCAAGACCGAGTCGATGACCGTGGTTAAGCCCCAGAGGCAACCGGCTTTTCAAGCTTTTCAGGCTTTTCAAGTGAAAAATCTTTCTGATTCTCCGTCGCCTGTTTGGAAACTGTGATTTTCAGCATTGATCGCGAGTTGTATTCGGGCGGAATGAACTGGTTCTTCTCGTCCGCGCCGTCCGGGGCCTGCGGACTCACGATCTTTTTGCCGGTCTTCTTGAGCCCCTCGATCGACACCCGATAGGTCACACCGGCACGCGGCCCCTTCATGGCCGGCATGTCATAGCGGCCGTTCTTGATGAGCCCGCCCGCCGTCGGGGCGGCGTGCCCGGCGTCGGGCGTCAGCAGGATCATTCCCTCGGCAACCGGCTCAGAGTCGTAGGTGACCTCGCCCCAGACCCGCATGCCGCCGTCGCGATCGCCGCAGCCTAGGAAAAAGCCGACAGCAAGCAACGGCGAACAGAATGACAAGACGACCATTCCGTTGGATTTGCTCAGAAAGCACGTCGAGCGACGGTTCATGAATCAACCCTTCAGACCTTCAAGCCGGCCACACCCTGTCGCCCGGCAAAATTGCCTGGAGATGCCGGAAGTTCTCCCCTTTGCAGATCCCGTGCAGATCCTTAGACAATCCAAACTTTCTATACCCCGGGCCCCCGAAAATTG
>JBIIOL010000214.1:0-5976 GCA_044336965.1 Pirellulales bacterium
GCAGGCGGTGGAGCCGATCCGCAACCTGGGCCAGAAGGTCGGTCGCAACGATCCCTGCCCGTGCGGCAGCGGCAAGAAGTTCAAGAACTGCTGCGGCAAGGGCAGCGGCGTCGCCGCGGGGTGAGTGTGGCCTGGCTCCCGGTTACGGCGCGACCTGCTGCAGCGGAAAGACATACCGCCAAGGTCCCAGCCTGAGACAGCGGACGACTGCGGTGACCCGATATCCTGACTTCGTATGGGACCGGAGGGCAGCGACGTTCCACGGGAACGTCAGCCGGATCGCGTCCACGCAGGCCTCGTCACGCAGATGCCGCAACCATGCCACGCTGAGCGCCGGGGCAATTCCCACGCCGCGCACCTCCGGCAACGTGTAGGCGTCGAACTGATAGGACTCGCCGGCTGCCAAGGGGAGGTCGCGGCCGAGCGACCGTTCCGTATTCATTCTTGTGCTCGATCCCCATACCGCCCCGACGATCCGGTCCTCGTGTCGGGCCACGAGGCAGCGATCTCCCTTCAGAAGCAGTTGAGTGACGTCATGCCCGCTCGCATCTGGACGGAAGACGAGGTAGTCCTGCACCTCCTCGAGTGTCAACCAATCTATCTCTGCCGGCAGCATCGTCGGGCAATCCAGGATCGGCTCCGCCAGCGGCCGCCGGAGCAGGTACATTCGCCGATATCCCAACGCGTCAAGGGACTTGAGCCAGAAACTGCCAAGCCCCTCTTCGCGTACGGTATGCCAGACGCGGCTCCACAGCGGATCGTTCATGCCGCCCCCTCTGCATGCGTGCGGTTCGAAAAGCCAAGCGCACGAAACGCGGCCGGCTTCATGATCGGCCGCTCGAAGATCGCCGCCATTGCGTGAATCCGCTTGATGAGCGCGGCATTCGTCGCCAGTTGCGTCCGGCCAGAATCGAACCAGAGATTGTCCTCGAGCCCGACCCGCACGCCCCCACCCTCCATGATCGAGATCGCATTGGCCCGCAGCTGCGCCGCACCGATTCCCCCGAGCGACCAGGTTGCGCCGGCGGGAAGGCTTTGGAGGAGCAGGCCCACCTGCTGCAGGTCGGCCTGCGCGCCTGAGATGTTGCCCACGATGACGTTGAAATAGTGCGGCGGCGTGAGAACGCCCTTGTGGATCAGATGGTTCGCGTAGTTGATCATCCCTGCGTCGAAGCACTCGAGCTCCGGCACCACGCCATACTGAGCCATCTTCTCGATCAGCATCTGGATCATCTCCGGCGAGTTCATGCTCGCCTCGCGGACGAAGTTGAGCGATCCCAGCGTGAGCGACGCCATGTCGGGCCGCAGTTCCAGCACGGCCGACCGTTTTTCGAACTGCGGAAAGCTCCTGCCGCTCAGCGAGGCGCAGAGGGGAAGATCGGGGCAGTGCCGGCGGACGCCGGAGAAAATCTCAGCGTAGATATCGGGCTCGTAGCCTGGGCTGCCGTCTGCTCGCCGCGCGTGCAGGTGCACGACACTGATGCCGATTTCATACGCTTCATGAACCTGTTCCACGATCTCCGCCGGGCTAACCGGCACGTGTGGCGTGGCCGCCTTGGTGGGCACCATGCCTGTTGGCGTGAAATTGACGATGAGCGGCTGCGGGGTGGCGTGGTTCATAGAGAGCGTCCTTGAATCATTCTTGACTCAGCGGGAGAGCGGCTTCACTCCACTCTCCCTCGGTGCGACGGCGTGGACCGCGACGTAGTGGCCGGTGAGCCAGCGTGTCGGCCAGCGTTCCAGCCGTTCCCATGCCTGGAGGTGGCGCAGGAACGCCTCCTGCCACGATCGGCCGAGCTGATCCAGCGTCCCGGCCAACGCCACCGCGATCGCGCGGGGGCAGTGCATGACGGCGGTCGTCTCGACGACGTCGAAACCGGCGGCCTGCACCGCCCGCTCGAGCGACCGCGGTCCGAGCGTCGCCCCGACCTGATAGGGCACGATGCCGATGCGGCGGAGCAGGCGGAGCAGCGGCCCGTTTCGTAGCCAGATCAGCGGGTTGGCGGGATTGTCGAGTGTCAGAATCAACGTACCGCCCGGGCGAAGCACGCGGCGGAGTTCGCCGAGCGATCTCTGAATATCGGCCGCTGATTCGAAATGGTCGAGCGTCGATCCTGAGAACACGACATCGAACGATGCCTCGGCAAACGGCAATGATCGCACGTCGGCAACGATGGCTTCCAGTCCGGGATTGCGAGCCACCGCTTCTGCCACGATCGCCGGCGCAACATCGATGCCCGTGACGTTGGCTCCACTGGCAAGCAACCATGGCACGATTCCCTGACTGGCTACTTCGTCGAAGAGATCGGTCTTGAGCAGATCGGGCCGGCTCCCGCCCCCAACCCACCCGCTCGCCCAGTGGGTCAGCAGCCTGATCTGCTGGTGATCGGTGAACTCCCGCCAGAGTCTGTGCGGCTGCCGTCTCTGCCAATCAGACCCGACGGAGTTCCAGTAGTCCTGCTGGCCGGTTGTCATCGTTCGTGCGTTGCGGTGCTGATACCTAACGTGCGATGGTACCATCGGCCATGACTCTGACAGCATTTCGCCGATTGCATCATGAATCCGACGCTCAAGACATCGCTGCACTGTGCCGTGGACAACGCCCTGCGACGGGTGCCGCTCGTGCTGTATTCGGGCACTGTGGGCAGCATGCTGGTGGCCGGCGAAGAGCGCTGGTCTCGGTATCTGCCGGATCGCTTTTTTGGCAGCGGGCCGCGGGAGAGCCGCCACCTGGGAAGCTACTTGACGTGGCAACTGCCCCGCGTGCTCCGGCGCTGGCGGGATGCCGCCGACATCACCGTGGCCCGAGCCGATCGGATGACAGCCCGGCTCTTCCCCGCCGCAGAATACCTGCGGGTGCCGGATTGGATCCGGATGGTAGCGCCTGTGCCAGCGTCGAATCACGACTTCAAGGCGAGCAGCGTGCGGAGCGACATGCGTGTCGTCAAGAAATACAAACTCACCTGGCGAGTCAGTCACGATGCCGATGAACTCGCCACGCACCTCGACCGCGACTACTATCCCTACACCCGACTCCGGCACGGTGATGACGCGTTCGCCCAGCCGCTGCAATCGATAAAGAACACCTTCCGCAAGGGCGGATTGCTCTGGGTCGAGAGAGAAGGCGAACCGATCGCCGGACTCGTCTTCGAACAGGAACCTCCGGTCTTTCAAATGTGGACAATCGCCTGCGTGGGGGCCGACGAAGGCCTGCTCCGTCACGGCGCCCTCGTGGGGGTCTATCTCTTCAGTTTCGAGTGCGCCCGCTCGCTCGGCCTGACAGCTGTCGACATGCGAGGCTGCAGGCCATGCCTGCATGACCCGCTTTTCTTCCTAAAACGCAAGTATGGTGCGGCGGTCGCAGACAAGCCCGACACTGCCTACGACCTCCTCGTCCGCTGGAACACCGCCACCCCGGCGGTGATGCGGTTCCTCACCGAATCCCCGCTCATCTTCCGCGACGGCAATGGGCTCTCTGCCGTCCACGCCGATCGTGTCACCCCGCGGCAGAAGCTTCTCGCGGCCGGCCTTCGCCGGCTCGTTACGCTCCGCCCCGACGCCGCCTTCGGGGAATGGGAAGAAGATCGGGGCGGATGGTAGCGTTGAATGGGATATGAATTCCTCGTGGGCGTCCACGGGGGCCTGACCTGATCGCAGCGAAGACCGGAGCACGCATGATGGATTCATCCTGTGCTGCATCGGCGCCAAGAAGATGTTCCTGGCGGGCAGTCTTCCACCGCGGCATGAATGCCCTCTGTTGGCGACTGGCGGTTGCCGGCACCATCCCGATGCTGGTGGTGGCAGCACTGGTGCGGCGGACGGTCGCTAGGCGTGCCCGCGTCATCGTGGTCGTGGGGACGTACGGCAAGACCACCACCACCCGGGCCATCCGCGCCGCCTTGGGCCTGCCGCCATCGCCCTGGGTTGAGGCCAATGCCAATTGCCTCGCCCTTGTGCCGTTGGCGCTGTTTCGTGGCCTCTGGCAATCCCGCGAGGTCGTCATCGAGGTCGGCATCGGGGTACCGGCTCAGATGGCGAGGTTTGCCTGGGCACTCCGGCCATCGGTCGTCGTCGTCACCTGCATCGGGCACGAGCACATCCAGTCGTTCCGTAATCTCGATCATCTGCGGGACGAAAAAGCTGCCATGGTGCGGTCCCTGACCGCGGATGGCGTCGCGGTGCTCAACGGAGACGATGCCAACGTGATGTGGATGGCGTCACAAACCCGCGCGCGAGTCGTGACCTACGGCCTGGCATCGGGCCTCGACGTCCGCGGCACCGACCTGACACTGGACTGGCCACATGGCACCCGGCTTCAACTGAGCGTTGACGGGGAAAGCGTCGCCCTCGACACGCGTCTGGTCAGCGATGGTCTGATCCACGGCCTGCTCGCGGCGGCCGCGGTCGCGGGGGTCGAGGGACGGTCGCTGGCCACCGTGGTGCCCGCACTGGCATCACTGCCTGCGACGCGGGGCCGGCTCCAGACTGTGGTGCTTCCCGGTGGCGTTACCGTGCTGCGGGATGACTACAAGTCGACCCCGGAGACCGTCATGGCGGCGCTCGACGCCCTGGGGCAGGTGCCGGCACGGCGGCGGGTCACGGTTTTGGGCGACCTCGACATGCCGCCCCCACCGGAGAGGCATTGGTACAAGGCAGTCGGGGAGAAGGTCGCGTGCGTCGCTGACCTAGCGCTGTTCGTGGGCACAAAGTTCGATCGGTATCGCGTTGGGGCACGGGCGGCCGGGATGCCTGATGATCAACTCCACCATGCGCGGACCGTCTCTGAGGCGATCACTTTTCTCCGCGACAGTCTCCTCGCTGACGACGTCGTGCTCGTGAAGGGCCAGGAGACCCAACGGCTCACCCGGATCATCCTGGCCCTCGCGGGCCGGAATGTGCAGTGCCAAATCGAACAGTGCCGCATGCACCTGACATTCTGCGACGATTGCCCGCTGCTCGAGGATAACGACGGGCCGCAGCCGACGTGGCCGAAGCGAAGAGCCAGCAATTAATGGCACGCCCCTCGGTGTTGGTCAGCCCCACGTCGAGCGATACAAGCGTCGTGATGATGCGGCAGGTTGCCGCTGCCGGATGAGTCGTCGTTATCGCGGATGACGGCGATCTGCCTGTCGGCGCGAGGTCTCGCTATTGCCGCATATACCGTCGCATGGCAGAGGCCCGCGGACGCAGAGTCGAGAAATACTCCTATCTGACCCGCGGTTTCCAGTCTACCTGCGGTTCGTTCCGCATTGCGGACTTGGTATGCGCCTCCTGGCCGCGACGCCCGCAATCGAGCCCTCACCCGGCGAACAGACGTGGACGGATTTTTCTGCTGACAGTTAGCCTTGCAAGCTACGCGGCTGTCCGAACACCGCGCCCACTCCGACGTGTCCGCAGTCTTTTGGCCACCCTCCGCCCATGCTGCTCAACGCCTTTTACCTCGTCGCCTTCGTGGCTCTCCTGCCATGGATGGCGTGGCGGAAGTTCTCCGGCGGGCGACCAGTGGCAGCCCCGTGGACACGTTTCACTGGTGGCATCTCCCCCCTGCCCCGTTGCTCGGCGGGCGTTTCCCGGATCTGGCTCCATGGCGTCAGCGTCGGCGAGGTGCAACTGCTCTCGGTGCTCGCCGCCGAGATTCACCGACAGGCCGACGAGAGCAGCCGGGCGGTGGACTGCGTCGTCTCCAGTTCCACGACCACGGGACTCGACGTGGCCGCCAAGCGATTCGGCACCGACCACACCTTCCCCTGCCCGCTCGACTTCACTTGGGCGGTGAACCGCGTGCTCGATCGCGTGCGGCCCGATCTGCTCGTGCTGGGCGAACTGGAACTCTGGCCAAACCTTCTCGCCTGCGTCCATGCCCGCGGGATCCCGGTCGTGGTGGCCAACGCCCGGATGAGCGAGAAGAGCGCGCAGGGCTATGGTCGGATTCGCCCGATCGTGCGCAGGATGCTGGAAAAGATTTCGCTCGTGATC
>JBIIOL010000215.1:0-5971 GCA_044336965.1 Pirellulales bacterium
CATCTGCCCCGGGCTGTGTTGCGGTGTCTGCCGATCAAGACGGTGCGGGAAGTACGGCGGCGGAAGAACAAGGCGGTGCGTGCCATCCGGCGGATGAAGCTCTTCAACCGCGATCGGCCGAAGCCAGGTTGACGGCCGCAAGAACATTTATGAAAGAGAACGACCGTCAACGCCAGCACGCCGCGCAGCCCATTGAGAAAATCGAGCCTAGGTGGCTGAGGCTGCTCGTGATCCATGCTCCGTCGTCGTCCGTTCCATGCGGGTCGCATTGTTTATGAAAATACTACTCTCGCTCGATGAGATGTCACCAGGCGGTGGGCCGAAGTTCATGATGAACCTCGGCCGGCACTTGGTTGCCGTCGGGCATGACGTCACCGTCTGGGTCGAGCGGAAGGGTGAATGGTGGCCCGAGCTTGCAGGTCTGGGCGTCTCCGCCGACTGCCCGCCGCTCAATCCCAACGACAGCCTCGTTCACCGGGCCGGGCTGGTGGCCGCCTCCTGGAACAGCCAGGGTTTCGACGTGGTGTTTGTCACCATCAACGGATTCAATCGACTGGCCCACTGTGCCTGTCACATGCTGAGCGATGACATCGCGGTCGTGTATGTGCTGCAGGGCGACTGGCAGGAACTCTACGATATGGCCGAGTTAGACATTCGGGCCTGGAACTGTGCGGTGGGCGTCAGTCCCGCGGTTCGCGAAGGCGCCGCCGCCCGCTTTCCTGCCAAACCAGTGATCGGCATCGACAATGGCATCGAAATACCGACGGCCGCCGAACGGCGATCCCGCTGTGCCTGGGAGCTGCCGCTGCGGCTGCTCTTCGTCGGCCGGTTGATCGACTCGCACAAGGGCGTTTTCCGACTGCCTGTGATCCTCGCAGCCTGCCGGGCCCGCGGTCTGCCGGTGACGCTTTCGGTCATTGGAGATGGCCCGGATGGACGGCAACTGACGCGGCTTTTTGCCAACGAGGGGGTGGGCGATCTCGTGACGATGATGGGCATGCAGCCCCCGTCGGCCATCGCCGCGGCCATGCGGGATCATCATGTGTTCGTGTTTCCAACCAATACCGAGGGAATGCCGCTGGTCGTTCTGGAGGCCGAGGCGAATGGCTGTGTGCCGGTGGTCACGCTCTTGCCGGGCATCACCGATGTGGCAGTCGAGGATCGCGTGACGGGTCGGCTGATGGCGCTTGGCAGCATCGAGGAGTGTGTCAATCACATCGCCGACATGATGAATAGCGACGTGTGGCAGAGACACAGCGACGCCGCCATGGCCCGCACGGAGCGGCTCTTCTCGTTCGCTACCATTGGCCGACAGTATGAGTCGCTCGCGGCGGCCCTAGCGCGGGGTGAGCATCCGATCGAGCGGCCCTACAATCGTTCGCATGCCATTTCCGACGTGCCGTTCATCTGGCAGGACCATCTGCCCCGGGCCGTGTTGCGGTGTCTGCCGATCAAGACGGTGCGGGAAGTACGGCGGCGGAAGAACAAGGCGGTGCGTGCCATCCGGCGGATGAAGCTCTTCAGCCGCGATCGGCCGAAGCCAGGTTGACCGCCGGAAGAACATTTGCGCGAGCAGGCCTCATGCCCAAGCCCACCTTCCTCATCATCGGCGCCCAGAAGTGCGGCACCGACGCGCTCTATCACGCGCTCAAGCAGCATCCGGACATCGCCATGAGTCCGAACAAGGAACCGTTCTTTTTTCTCATGGACGGCAGGCTGCCCGACTACCGATTGCCCGGGCCGCGGTATAAGAATCGGCTGGTCTACGACTGGGACGCCTACCAGCAGCTTTTTGCCGACGGCGAAGGCAAGAGGGCGATCGGGGAAGCCTCCGCGATCTATCTGAGCAGTTACTTTCCGGAAAAGACCGCGGCCCGCATCCGCGATCGTATCCCAGATGCGAAGCTTATCGCGCTGGTGCGTCAGCCGGCGGAGCGAGCCTATTCTGCCTACAACTTCTACCGTGCCCGTGACTTCGAGTCGCTGGCGAGCTTCGCGGAGGCGCTCGCCGCCGAGCCGGCGCGGATCCAGGCCAACGATACGCCCGACTTCCGCTATCGGATGAACGGTTTTTATGACGCCAACCTGAAACCGTATTACGACGTCTTTCCCCGCGAGCAGATCCAGGTCTATCTCTTCGAGGAGTGGAACGCCGATCCGGCCGGGACCCTGCGAAGTATTTTCCGCTTTCTCGACGTCGACGAAAACATGCCGATCGGTGTCGAACGAAGGAATGTGACCCACCGGTATCGGAGCCAGCGGCTGCACCGCTTCCTCGCCCGTCCGGGGCGATTTGGCAAACGGCTGCGCGGCTTCCTGCCGGCCGGCTTCCGGTCGCGGCTGGATCGCTGGAATCAGATGCAGCCGCCGCCGATGCCCCCCGAACTGTGGCGTGAACTGACCGAAGGCTACCGGGAGGATATCCTCAACCTCCAGGCACGGATCGGCCGAGACCTCTCGCACTGGCTGAAGCATGACCGCCCGGGGTCAGGACGGCGGTAGTGGGTGGCTGCCGGTCGCCGAAGACAACCGAATGAAAATCGCCATCTGTCTCAACAAGGTTCAGCCCCGCGACGGCACGAGCCATTTCGCAACCCAGCTCGGCGAGATACTGATGGCGGCCGGGCATGAGGTCACGCTGGTGGCGGGCATGCGGTCGCAGTCTCACGAGCTGGCGCACCTCCCCGTGGGCTTGGCCTACCTGCACACGCGGCCCGGACGCTGGGACAGCATGGCCCGAGATCTTTCCAACATCGGCGGGTTGTTTCAGCAGGCCCGGTTCGACGTCGCGTTTGTCTGCCTGGGCGTGCCGCCACGTCATCTGGCTCACTTCCTCCACCGGCTGCCGGACTCGACCGCGATCGTGCCGATCGTCGTGACCGACCGGCTTATTGTCTACGAGCCATTGGCGCGGACTGCGGCAGCGTGGAATGTCGCGGCAGCGATCTGCCCGCGTCTGTTGGATGAACTCCACAATCGCGTGCCGGGCAAACCCGTACGGCTGATGATGACCGGCGTGCCGCAGCCGACCGACGCCGAACTGGCGACCCGCGTGCCCCATGGCACGCCGCTGCGGCTGCTCTTCGTGGGCCGTCAGGCCGGTCGCAAGAACGTCCTCATGCTGCCGGCGATTCTGACGGCGTGTCTCCGCCGTGGGATCGATGCTACGCTCACGATCTGCGGCCATGGTCCCGACCACGAGCCGTTGGTGGAAGCGTGTCGCTCCGCGGGCCTGTCGCACCTGGTCGATTTTCCGGATGTGCCCGAGCAAAAGGAACTCCATGAGACCTATCGGCAGCACCACGTGCTCCTGCTGACGTCGAGCTACGGTGAGGGGCTGGGGCTCGTGTTGCTGGAGGCTCAGGCCAACGGCTGCGTTCCAGTAGCGTCACGACTCCAGGGAGTCTTCGACTTCGCGATTGAAGAAGACGTGACCGGCCTGTTGGCGGAGATCAAGAACGCGGACGACTTCGCCTCCCAGATCGCCACGCTGACCGCCCCGGATCGCTGGCAGCAATTGAGCCGCGCCGGTGTCGCCCGGACACGCGAATTGTTCACCTACGAAGCGATGGCACGAGACTATCTCGCGCTCTTGGCCGATCTCGAGCGTGGCGACTATTCCCTGCCAATGCACCGTTCAACGCTGCCACGGCCTTCGCTCCGCTGGACGGCCCACCTGCCGCCGCCGGTTCTGGAACGGTATGCCCGTCTCCTGCCCAGCTGGCAGCCTGTCGTTCCACCCGATCCGGACCCTCCATGATGCGGCGAGAATCCTCGATGCAACGCGACGGTCTCTCGGGGGTCCGGTGGCTGACGGCGGTCGCGCAGCGAGTCCACCACCGTCTGCAGCGACGTTCCTACGAGTATCGCGTGTGGACTGAATGGCTCGCAGCGCGGCATGGCGGTGGGACGCAGCGTGCGCTACCATCCAAGGCCCACAAGCCGCTGTTTTCGATCCGTATGGGCGTGTCGACGACGCAGCCGCGGCACCTTCGCCGTGCGGTTGAGTCGGTGCTGGCGCAGCGGTATCCGCACTGGGAACTGTGCATTGATGCCGAGGCGACTGCGACGCCCGCCGTGCTCACGATGCTCGTGCGATATCAGGCGAGGGATCAACGGGTGATCGTGCGGCACGATGCCGTTGAGCCGACGACGGCGGCAGCGACGCCGGCACCGGCGGACGAGACATTCATCTGTTGGCTGCATCCAGATGACGCCCTCGCTCGCGACGCCTTGGAGCAGGTGGCGCAGGCTTTCAGCGAGCACCCAGACGTCCACCTGCTCTACGGTGACGAAGACTCGCTGACGCGATTCGGTCGCCGCGTCGAGCCACGTTTCAAGCCCGACTGGAGCCCGCACCTGCTGCTGAGCCACAACTTCATTGGCCGGCTGTGGTTCATGCGATTCGATCTCTGGAGTCGGCTCAATGTTCTACGATTCGGCTGCGAGGCAAGCCTCGAGCATGACATCCTCCTGCAGGCCGCCGAGCAGGTGCCGCCTGGTGGCGTGCATCACATCCGGGGGGTGCTTTGTCACAGAGGGCTCGATACGCGGCCGGCAGCGGCCGATCCCGGAAGCAGCGCCCATCTGATTGAGCAGTCCCGGCGTGCGGTCGAGGCCCATCTGCATCGCTGCGGTATCGCCGCCACCGTCGAGCCGATCCTCGGCTGGACTGGCTTCGATCGCATCTCCTATGCCGTCGAGCCGAAGCCGCTGGTGAGCGTGATCATTCCCACCCGCGACAAGGTGACATTGCTGAAGCGGTGCGTGACCGGCCTCCAGGATCGGACCGACTACCCGGCAATCGAACTGATCATCCTCGACAACGGCAGCGTCGAGCCCGACACGCTTGCCTACCTGTCGGCCCTCGCTGGGCAGGCGAACGTCCAGATCCTGCGGGTGGATTCACCGTTCAACTTTTCGGCGCTCTGTAACCTGGGGGCGAAAGTGGCCCACGGCGACATGCTCTGTTTTCTGAACAACGACATGGAGATCACGCACCCAGCGTGGCTCCAAGAACTTGTCGGTCTGGCCATGCAGCCTGAGATTGGAGCCGTCGCTCCCTTGCTCCGCTATCCGGACGGTCGGATCCAGCATCTCGGGATCCGGGTCGATCCGCCGTGGCCGCGGCTGATCGGCGAGGGCTGGCCGGAGCCTTTATCGCGACAGGATGCGGCGCGGCTGCATGCGGTGCACGACGTGTCGGCGGTCAGCGGCGGTTGCCTCGTAACGCGGCGCGACGTGTTTACGGCAGTGGGAGGTTTCGACGAGGCCCTGCCGGTCGCCTACAACGACGTCGATTTCTGTTTCAGCGTGCGGAAGGCAGGCTTCTGGGTCGTAGTGACCCCCTTCGCCGAGCTCAACCATGAACTCTTCGCGTCGCGACGGGACGTGCCGAAGCCGGACCGGCGTCGCGACTGGCAGGATGGCATCCGCTACCTTCAGGTCAAGTGGCCTGATCAGTGGGGGAGCGACCCGTATCTGACTGTTTCCGATCGAGCATAAAGAGCACGCCACCGATTAGGCCGCTGAGGATCGTGCAGGCCAGCCAGAGCAGGCCGATGGCCACTGCCCGCTCCGGCAGCACTCCATGCGGCTCGAGCAGCAATTCGAGCCCCTGCTCGCGGATGCCCAGGCCGAGCATGCTGATCGGCAGCACCATCGCCAGCGTGAGAATGGGCACCACGGCGAACCACACGGCCATCGGTAGCGACACCCCCAACGACCGGGCGACGAGTGCCACGGCCACTGAGCCGCCCATCTGGATCAGCAGGCTCCAGGCGACCGCGCGGGTCATCAGGCCGGGCTGCTGCTGGTAGGGCAACAATCGGGCGAGGAATTGCCGCGCCGCATGCTGTTCGGGGATGAGTGCCAGGAGCCGATCGATCGAGCCGACGCCGAGCCAGAAAGCCAGCATGGCCGCTCCGAGCAGTGCCGCTCCCACGGCGAGCGCGGCGGGAAGCGAAAGCCC
>JBIIOL010000216.1:0-5967 GCA_044336965.1 Pirellulales bacterium
CCAACCACACGAGCCATCTCGATGCGCTCATCATCTGGGCCTCGCTGCCGCAGCCGGTGCGGGAGGTGACGCGGCCGGTCGCCGCGAAGGACTACTGGTCAAGCGGGATCGTCCGCCGTTGGCTCGCCCAGGAGGTCTTCGACGCGATCTTGATCGACCGCACCGCCATCAAGGTGCACCAGAGCCCGGTCGACCTCATGCTGCGGGAGGCCGGCACCAGCCATTCGCTGATCGTGTTTCCGGAGGGCAGCCGCAGCATCAGCGGCGAGATCGGCGAGTTCAAGAGCGGCCTCTACTACCTGGCCAAGAAGCGGCCCGACATCGAACTGGTGCCAGTGCACATCGACAACCTGAACCGCGTGCTGCCGCGCGGCGAGTTCCTGCCGGTGCCCATGCTCTCCTGCATCAGCTTCGGACCGCCGCTGTGGCTGGAGCGCGGCGAGGCCAAGCTCGACTTCCTGGCCCGTGCGCGACGAGCAGTGCTATCGCTGAAGGAATAAGCTCGAGGACCCGCCTCGAGGAGAATAAGCTCGAGGCCCCGCCTCGACGAATAGCAGGGAACCAGCCGCGTTCATGAACGACATCCGCACCATCGCCCTGATCACCGGCGTGCTCGCACTGCTCACCGCCGCCACCGGCGTGGGCCAGTTCCTCAAGCGACACCCCGACCGCGGCCTCGATCCCGCGGCCGTCCGCACCTTCAACCTGCGGATCCGTGGCTGGTGGGTGCTCTGCACCGTGCTGGCCGCCGCCTTCTGGCTGGGCACCACCGCCACGGTGGTGCTGTTCGGACTGGTTTCGTTCTGGGCGTTGCGCGAGTTCATCACGCTCACGCCCACCAGGAAGGGAGACCACCGCGCCCTGTTCTGGGTATTCTTCGCCTTCACGCCACTCCATTACCTGCTCGTAGGCCTCAACCGCTACGACATCTTCAGCGTGTTTCTACCGGTCTACGCGACCCTGTTTGTGCTGGCCCGCGTGGCCTTCGCTGGCGACTACAAGCGGTTCCTGGAACGCACCGCCAAGATCCAGGCCGGCCTGGTCGTCTGCGTCTACTGCCTCTCGTTCGCGCCCGCGCTCCTGCAGATCCCCATCGAGGTCGCGGCCGGCGGGAGCCGCAGTGCAAACTTCCGGCTGCTCTTCTTCCTCATCCTGCTCGTGCAGTTCGCCGACTGCATGCAGTATGTCTGGAGCCGGATGCTGGGCCGGAGGCTGGTGGCCGCGAACGTCAGTTCCAACCGTACCTGGGAGGGACTGCTCGGCAGCGCGACCAGCACGGCGCTTCTGGCCGCGGCGCTCTGGTGGGCGGCGCCGCCATTCCAGCCCTGGCAGGCGGCCTTGGCCGGCCTCGTGGTGGCGACGATGGGCTTCGCCGGCGGCATGACGATGTCGGCGATCAAGCGCGACCGCGGCGTGAAGGACTACGGCACGCTCGTGGTGGGCCATGGCGGCGTGCTCGATCGCATCGACTCCATCTGCTTCGCCGCGCCGGTCTTCTATCACATCACGCTGCTGGTGACGGGCGCCGGACTGTAGCGGCTCACCGCACCGGCTGGGTGTTGCCGTCCTCGGTCGCGCGGCGGGCCTGCGAGGCATAGATCGAACGGCGGCCGGCGGTCGTTGCCAGTGCCGCGGGAGTTGCAGCCACCGGCGGCATCGGAACCGGATCGGGGCTCTGGCCGCGCGGTGTCCGCGACCAATCGGTCGGCTGGACCTGCGCCACGGCAACCGACGCCGGCGGCGCGGGGCAGCCGAGCTTCACCCAGTCCAACCACTGATGCTGCAACTGCGGCACGCTTCCCACGCCGTAATGCCTTGCGAGCGCCCCTGACCAGTCGTCGGCGGCGAGACCGTCGCCGACGAACGCGACGTACTTGTGTCGGCCACCCCGCTCGATGAGGTAACGTGCCAGCGAGTATCCCTGCGAGTAGAGCGGGAGCACGTCGGCGGGATACTCCCGCATGGCGAACATCTGCGGAAACGCGATCCCGCGGCCCGTCGTGAGAAATTCGATCAACAGCCTGTGCTGCCGGGCCCGCTCCACAGGATGCTCCACCGTCGTGCAGGCTCCCTCGTCGGCCCACCGCGGCAGCGGGCGGCGGAAATGGCTGGCGAAGATGGTGTGCGTGATCTCGTGCGGCAGCACGGAGTCAAGGATCCGCTGTTCGCTGCCCTGGATCGTCATCGTCCAGTTGAAGACCTCGCCATTGTCGAAGACGAAACTCGTCGCGCCGCCGGCACCGAGATTGGGGGCGACCTGCGCCTGGATCGGACAGGGGCGGCTCCAACGCGGCAACGGGCGTCCGGTCCACTCGATGGCAAGATCCTGTCGATATTGTTCCGCTGCATCGCCGATGCGACGGGCCAGCGTCTCGGTCGGAGCGTCCACCACGAAATTGGCGGTGCGATACCCTGCGGCCACCGCGGCCGTGGCATGCCACGCACCGCAGAGCACCACCAGCACCATGATCGCTGACAACCGGCGGCCCGGGGTCCGCCCACCGACACTTCGTCCGACCTGCATGCCCATCAGCCTCCGTGAAAACCGTCTCGCCTCCGACGGGTTCTTTCCCGCCGTCTTCAGCTCCCGCCCGGCGGATTCCCCCCGGAACGCCGTGCGAATGGGCCATGCCGGCCCACGAGCGAGCGGACACTAGCGACGGCCGGTCCGCGGAAGCCAGACCGCTTTTCCGCTACCCTGCATTGCCTGTTTTGCCGCCACGAAGCCGGCGCTGCACCAGTCCGGCAGAAGCGATTTACCGCTGTGGCCGGTAGATCGTCGTCGCCTCGGCGACGTTGGTCGCCGCAGGCTGCTCGACAGCTGTCTCGCTCGGCACAAGCCAGCCCCGAATCAATACCGCCACGGCTCCCGCCGCGAGCAGAAGTCCTGGCCACACGGGGTCGAGCAAGGCGGTCCACGCAAGCCCGGCCAACAGGGCGACCGCCGCCCCGAGCCCAGGCACCGTCGGCAGTGGCAGCGACCAATGCCGACGCGCAGCCGTCCACGCAATCCCACCACAGGCCAGCAGCGACAGCGTCGCCAGGGCTCGGCCCCGCGTTGTTGGATCTGGTTGCCGCACAGCGCGGATCGTCAACCGCCCGGCGTCAGCCCCACCCGCACCATTCGCCGTCACCATGAAGAGCGGCGAGGACAAAGCGCCCCCCTGCGTCATCGACGCCCTGCCCCAGGCCTCATCGGCAGCAGGACTCGCTCCGTCGTGACGGGCATGCTGGAACATCCGAACGCGGTCCTGCTGCCAGCCCACGGTGCTCTCGACGACCCGCTGAAAATCGGCATCCAGCCTCTGCTGAGCCGCCCGCCGCTCCGCCTGCATCGCAGCTGCCGTAACGACCCTGGCCGGTGCCGCCACACGCAGTGATATTCCCGAGGGCACCTGCACCGTCCAGATCACCTGGCTGCAGGGCAGGCCGACGATGTTCGGCGGATCGAGTGCGAGTGGCTCGCCATCCAGCAGGCGTCGCCCCATTTCTCCCACGACCAGTTCGCCCGCGAACAGCGCCACGATGGTGCGTGGCCGGCCCACATCGTGCAGCCGCAGTTCCCAGATGTTCTCGGAGAGCGACGACGCGGGTACGGCGCAGTCCACCGACCGCCCGTCGACGGACGCGTCGAACAGCCGCCACGACCGTGGGAGTGCCATCCGCACCAGTTGCTCCAGCGGCACCAGTTCGAAGCAGGCAAGCCCCCAGACACGGCCCCGCTCGTCGACCACCAGTCGAATGTCTGCCAGTTCCACACGACCGGCGCCATCGGCGACGGGCTCCGCCGGCTTCGCGATCGGCGGGAGGTCAGTCTCCGCCTCAGCCGAGGGCGCAGGAGACGGCTCGAGGACGTATTCCGGCGGCGGCTCACCGGCGACGAGTTCGAACTGTCCCGTGGGGTGAGTATCGCCAGCCGTCCCGTTCCGGGGCGCCGACTCGATCGCCGCCTGCAGGCCGTCCTCGGCACGCCATTCAATGAGGGCGCGTGAGCCATCGGTCAGGCCGACCCGCAGGCAGGGCATGGGGCCGTGGGCCGCGGGCCGTCCCGGGATGCGGGCATCGACCTCCAGGCGAAAGCGGCCGGCACGCGGCCGTTGGACGAGCACCGCCACGCTGGTGTCGGTGGCGCGGCTCCAACGCAGGTCGATGGCACCGCGTTCCGCCGTTTCCGGATGGAGCACGTCATCCTCGAACAGTTCGATGCGATCGATCACGCATCCCTCCGGCACTTCCAGCGGGATCGTGACGAGCGCCGTCGAACTGGCATCGATTCTGGCATCGAGGTGCATCCGAACCTGCTCTCCGGCGAACACGATCGCCTCCCGTTGCGAGCCGCGTATCTCCTGGCGGCGGCGCTCGGCAGTGAGCCGCGGCCGCAATGCCGATGCGGCCCCGCGTGCCGCGAAAGGCGGCACGGAAGTTGAGCCCGGCACCGCATCGAGGGCGATGGTTCGCAGCACCTCGCCCCGCCAGAACCGCGTTTCGAACGATGCTTCGCCCTCCGGAGAATCGGTGTGCGTGAGACCGGGCGGCAGGTCGATCCGTACTGCGAGGCTGGGACTCGCCACGAATCGCACACTCCTGGCGTCCACGAGAACATCCTCCAACCACGCCTCGGGTACGTCGAAGACCCCGACGGCATCGGCCAGCGCCATTCGAAAGGTCATCTCGAACCGAAACCTGCCCCGCTCCGGCGTGCGCCGCTCCACGAGAAACCGTCGGCCATCGAGCGAACGGATCGACACACCGGCCGCAGATTCTCCACCATCCTGCGGCGTGCCATCCTGCTGCGCGGGCGGCGCGATCCACTCGAGTCCGGCGGCAGCACGCACCACGAAGGAACGCACGATCGCATCGCCAGCCTCGATCTCGTAGACGCCCGTCAACCGGCACTCGTCGAGGTTCCAGAAAATGTCGTTGCGGCTCACGGCGTTCGGCGGCAGCGTGGCGAGCGCGGCCCCCGCCACCACCGACCGCGACAACCGCACCTGAGGCGAGCGCGACACGTCGAAGATGACCCCGGTGGAATCGGTCGACCGTCGCGCTGCCGCCACGAAGAAGCCAGGCGACACAGCGCGTTCGCAGACCACACCGACGGCGGTCGCAGTGCGGCCCGCCAGCGGCGCGAACTCAAACGTCGCCTCGGGCGCCTGCGGAAGCGAGATCGTCGATGTTTCCACGTCGCCGCTGCGCCGGACGGCCGCCTCGACATCCACGCTGACGGTATGCCGCCCCGCATCGGGAACCATGAACCGGAGAAGGTCATCGGTGGCATCAAGCCGTGCCGCGACGGCCGCACCATCGATGCGGAGCGTGCCTGGACGGAACTTCGCGCCGCTGCCGGATTGATCGAGCTGCAGGATGCCTCCTGCGTCGGCGTCGATGTCGACGTCCAGCCGCCACGATGCCCACGGCACGTCCGCATCAGGCGACGCCGCCGCTGTCACCCGCACAGCCATCACTCGCACCGCCGCAGCGGCTGCACGGCCATCCTCGCCGCGAACGATCGCGCGGAACAGTTCCTCGGGCACCAGCACCGTCGCCTCGCCCCGACGACCTGTCGCCTGATCGCCTTCGATGGGCGTGATGAAAACCTGCATCGGCGCGGGGCTCTCCTTGTGCGCGGAGCCCGTCTCGGCAGCACTGCCATCGCCGTTTTCGGCAGCCGAAGCCGGTGTGATCGCCAGGCTGCATGCCATCAGCAGCAACGCCACGATTCCCTGTACGCCAGCTCCGGTCTGAGCGGCCCTGCCACTGCGCAGACCCGGAATCCGGCCCGTCATGGCCAGCGTGAGCGCTGCGAGGGACGCCCACCACGCAGCCCTGGCGATACCGTCGAACGGCGCGACGATCCAGAGAGCGGCCACGCCGGTGAGCAGGCACAGCAGCACCGCCCGTCGCAGACTCCCACGGGCGACGAGCAGCGTGCCGAAGCCTGCCGCCAAGCCGACGAGAACAGCCGTG
>JBIIOL010000217.1:0-5966 GCA_044336965.1 Pirellulales bacterium
TGGATTCGACTTGCCAGACGACCTTCCTGGCTCCTTAGGTATTGCTCGAGGCGCCGGTGTTGATCCGTGCGGGGTGAGTTTTGTGTTTCCCGTGGCAGGCACTCGCCGTCCGCAAGGCTTCCGTAATCCGCAGAGTCGGGGCGGAGACCTGCCGTTGATGACGTGAGCCAGGCCCTCGATCACACGGCGTGTTTCCAAGTGCCGATGAAGACACTAGGAGTCTTCTGCCGGCAGGAAACATCCGCCAATGCTCGTGGTGACATCGAATTGGTGCGCTTCGGATGGCACGCTCTCCGTCGGGCCGGCACGCGGGTTCATCGATCGGTTTCGTGCCGAAGTGCGGAAGGCATGCCTGCGTGGCGGCTTTCGTCGCGATGGGAGCTATCGTCCCGTGGCTGCGATCGACGTCGTGCTGGCCGGCGACACCTTCGATTGGCTCGTCAGTCGTGAGTGGACCGGCGATGTGCGCCCGTGGGATGGCGGCAGGCGGGCCGCGGCCGCCCGGGATCGGGTCGTGTTGGGAGCGATCGGACGCAGTCACCGTCTGCTGGCGACGCTCGCTGCCTGGATGCGCCGCGGGATCAAGGTGCCCGATGCCGATCGCCGCGGGCGGCCGATGCGGATCGCATCACGTCCCGTGACCGTACGGCTGGCGGTGTTGAGCGGTGATCGTGATCGCTGGCTGGAACAGGTGGCCTCCACGTGGACGCTTTCGCCCCAGGCCCCGATGGTCGGCACATGCTGGACGGATGGCGATGTCGTGGTGCGGCACGGAGAAGAGATGGATCCGCTGCACGCAGCGTGCGATGGCGAGCCTACGCTTGGCGAAAGCCTCGCCGTCGATCTGATCGCCCGATTCGGCGCGGCCCTCGACGATGTCGCCGGGGTGCGTCCCGTGGCTGCTGGACTCATTCGTCGGCTGGCTGGAGGCCGGCTCATCGACGCGCCGACGCAGCTGGTCCGGTGGCTGTGCGCCCACGACTGCGGTGGCATGCTCCCGGCGTCGGCGCGACAGGGGCTGGTCGACGTGTGGCACCGGTCGGTCGACCTTTGGCACCGGGCCGCCCGGCGGCTCCCGTCGGCCGGCGTCGCCGGCGTGGATCTGGTGGAGTCGATCGCGGACTGGCTGGTGCGAGAGGCGGGCGGGGAGGACGACCAATCGAGGTGGCTGTTCGACCCGCTGCCAGCAGCGGGGACTCCGCTTCTCGGAAACGCGCCACTTGTCGTGCTCGGGCATCCGGCGGCCGACCAAGGGGCATCGTCGGCCTGGCGTCGCCAGGTCGTTTGCCTCGGCCCCGGCGGCTTGCACCCCAGGGAGCGTCTCCACGACGATCTTCGTGCCCCGGCGGCAGTGCTCGTT
This sequence comes from Pirellulales bacterium, assembly GCA_044336965.1. Taxonomy (GTDB): domain Bacteria; phylum Planctomycetota; class Planctomycetia; order Pirellulales; family UBA1268; genus CAMCQY01. The sequence goes on from JBIIOL010000217.1 coordinate 1,361, forward strand.
CGCTCCGGACCTGAGGGGCCTCAGACAGAGTGGCTGTCGCCGGGTGACGGGGCGGCCAGGTCCGATTGGCAGGACGAGGATCGCCTGGTGCGTGGCGTCTGGCTGTCGGCGTTGCCCCGTGGCATGGCCGGCATCGTCGATGCTGCCTGACGGTTTGTCTGGAGGCACACATGAACATCCGGGATGGCGTGGTGATCGTCGAAATTCGTACCACCTTCGGCACACGAGGCGATGCCGAGGCGTGCGCGGCCCATCTCGTGGGGCAGCGGCTGGCGGCATGCGTGCAGGTGGAGGGGCCCGTGCAGAGCACGTATTGGTGGCAGTCCGCCGTGGAACGTGCGGAGGAGTTTCGCTGCACGTGCAAGACGACACACGAACGGTCGCAGGCGTGCATTGAGGCCCTCTGCCGCTACCATGCATACCAGACGCCCGAAGTGATCTGTGCGGAGGTGACATCATCCACGGCCTACGCCGAGTGGGTGCGGTCGAGCGTGACATGCGACTGATGCCTTGCAGCGAGAGACAGAGACGATGAGTGGTTTGACAGCAAACGACGATATCTACGCCTTCGATATCACGCTGCATGGCCGAACGCCGGACGCGGCCGAACGACAGCCCGCGCACACGCACACGGACGTCTGGGGCGTGTGGCCCGCGTTGACAGTGCCTCGCGAGCTCCTCGCGGTGCCGATGCAGATCGAATTCGACGAGGCGTTTTCTCGGTTGGCCCGACTGGAGCGGATGTACGCCGAACCCGACGGGTCATTCGTCTGGACGAGCCCTGGCGATGGGCCGTGGTGGCAAGTGGACGGCAACGCCTGCGAGAAGGATGGCCGCGTGCTGCTTGCGGATCTCAAAGGGAGCTGTCCAGCTGCCGAATTCGACCGGTTGTTGGGGGCGTTCGGATGGCCGCTGCAGGTGGTGATGATGCAGTTGGTGCGGCCGGCCGTGTTTCTCGACGAGCCGACGTTTCGCCGCCATGCATGCTCCCGCGGGATCGCCGGGGATGGGCAGACTTTGCGGCCCCGGTGACAGTCCGGTCGAAACGGTTGTGCCGTGCCACCATCGTTGGCGGGGTATGATGCCGGCAGGAAGCCGATGACTGACGTGGGTAGGGGCCAGGAATGTCCGCGTGGAGAACATGCCGATGGGCAGGGGCGAGTTGGACGGCAATGGAGTCGACAGCACGGCGCGATCCATCGCGTCCGCGAGCCGGAGAACGTACCGCGTTCGCTGGTGCCTGATCGTGCTGATGCTGGCGAACGCAGGCGTCATGGCGGCAGCCGAATTCGCCGGCGAGGAACCAGTGGCGGTGCGGACCGTGATCGGAGACGGGATGCATGCCTTCCACGCGGGCGATTACCAACGGGCCTACGAACATTTCACCGACGCGATCGAGGCCGGCACAGCCGATCCGCGCAGCTACTACTTCCGCGGTCTGGCTGCGCTCCGGATGGGCCGCACGAGCGAGGCTCAGGCCGATTTCACCACCGGAGCGGACCGGGAACTCGCGGGTGGCAGCATCCGCCGCGTATCGCAGTCGCTCGAACGAGTCCAGGGGCCTGACCGTTTGACGCTCGAGCGTTACCGGGCGCGGGCCCGGTTGGGGGCGTTGCAACGGGATCGCCAGTCCTACGGCCGGCGGTACTCGACGATCGAGGATCCCCCCGGTGACGTGCGGCGACGCCGACGTCCGGAGGACATCCGGCCGGAACTCGTCGCTCCGCGAGGCGGTCAGATCGAGGATCTTCCGCGCGGGAGTGCGGACGCCGAGGAGGTGCCCATGCCGGCGGCCAAACCTGGCAAGGGCAGGAAGGTGGTGGACGAGCCCGAAGAGATGGAGGAGCCGGCTGAAGAGTCAGACGATCCGTTCAGCGACGAGCCCTCGCCACGCCGCAAGGGCAAGTCCAAGGGCATGTCAGAGAACGAAGCCGCCGAGAAGGACGCGCAGGACGAGGAAATGGCGGCCGAGGATGAGGACGCCGAGGCGGAGCGGGATGCCCAGAGCGAAGTCGAGGCGGCTGCCGGACAGTAGGCCAGCGCGACGCACAGCTTCCGTTTACGACCGACCGTCGATCTTCAGGGCGGCGGCAGCCAGCAGCGTCCAGCCGACGAGGAACAGCACGCCCCCGATCGGCACGATCGCCCCCAGCATCCTGACGTCCGAGAGGGCCAGCGCTGCCAGGAAGCCGCTGAAGATCAACGTTCCCAGTAGGAAGCACCAACTGGCGGTATGGAGCATCCGCCGCACCGATGCCGCCTGGGGCAGTGCCGAGACTCCTGCGACGATCAGGATCACCAGCGCGTGGTAGAGGCAGTAGCGGACGGCCGTCTCCCAGTTGTCGGCTCGGCCCGTCGCGTCGAGCATCGCCTTCAGGCTGTGTGCACCGAACGAACCGGCTGCCACGCCCAGCCCTCCGAGCACAGCGCCGATGAAGAGGAAAAAATTCAGCATGCGGTTCGTCACGGCCGGTTGGCCCCGAGGAGTTTGTCCTCCTCCTCCTCCTGAATGATGATCCGCGGTGTCACCATCAACATCAGGCTGTCGGTCGTGCGGCCCATGCCCACGTTCTTGAAAAGGCGGTTGACGTAGGGAATCTTCGAGAGGATCGGCACGCCGAACTCGTTGCGTCCCTCTCGAAGCCGCTTGATGCCACCGAGGAGCACCGTCCCGCCGTCGGGCACGCTCACGGTGGTGGTCACGGTCGTGGAGATGAATTCGGGAAGCTGGATCGTGGTGCCGCGGGAGAAGATCTCCTGTTCGGCGCTGTTCTTGGCCTGTGTCTCCAGGGCGGCGTTGAGCCCGGCGCCGGCGGCGGCATCTCCGGCAAGGCCTGTTTTTTCGTCGCTGCTCTTCGATTTCGTGGATCGTGTGCCCTCGAACTGGAACTGCTCCACGTTGCCGATCTGGGAGAAGAGCGGAACGAGTGTCAGGCGAACGAACCGTCGGTCGCTGGAGACGACCGCCTGCACGTTCACGGAGGTGCCCTCGGAGAGCACGGTGATCACGGGTTGCTGGGCGGCCGCAAAGTCGCCCACCACGGGCACGACGCTCGTCACGAACGGTCGTTGGGTGGTGTCGGAGATGAAGGCGTTTTGGCCGTTGAACAGCGTCACCTTCGGCGCCTGCATGACGTTGGACCGCGTGTTGCCCTGCGCGGCCTGAATCAGAAAGAAGGCCTCGATGTCGCTGAGGATCGCGAAGCCAAAGTTGGCGGCCGACGTCGCGGGGTCGGGCAGGCCTGGAAGCGCGGGCACGGTGGCACTGCCGAAACTGTTTTGCCGAAACGGAATCGAGAAGTAGCTGCTGGGCGTCTGCTGCTGGCCGCCACCGAGACCACCGGCTCCGCCCAGGCCGCCGCCGCCGCCCTGGGCTCCACCGCCCTGAGCTCCGCCGCCCTGAGCTCCGCCGCCGATTCCACCGCCCATTCCGCCGCCCATTCCGCCGCCGGAGCCGAGAGCGACGCCGGGGTTGCCGGTGTTGTCGAGGCCGATCGTCTGGCTGCGGGTGCCCGGTGCGGCCTGCAGGCCGAGCGATGAGGGCGAGAGGGATCCACCCGACTGGGTGGGGATGGCCGTCATGTTCAGCGGCGATTGGACGCCGGTCTGGATGTTGAAATCGAAGTCGACGCCGATTCGCTCGAAGAAGGTGTCGTTCAAGCGGATGAATCGCACCTCGATCGTCACCTGCAGATCCTGCAGGCGGCGGAGCTGTTCGAGCAGATCGGCGATCTGCTCGTGAACCTCCTGGGTCTGGCTCACCACGAGGCTGAGGTTGGTGGCAAACGGCTGGATGGCGCCCTGGCCGCCGAGCGTGTTCCATGTGGTCGGAGCGACGGTGTTTTGGATCAGGTCGATGAGCGACTGGAAGTCAGCCTGGCTGCCACCGCTCGTGGACGCTCCGAACGGGATGGAAGGGCTCGACCCCATCGCCGGCGCGTTGGCGCCCGCCTGGAATTGTGCGAGCGACGTTGGGTCGAAGGTGGCGTCACCCGAGGCACGGCTCGCGCCATTGATGCCGACCGGAGGTGGCCCATATTGGACGGAGGCACTGTTCCGGGGACTGAGCCGGGAATAGCCGTCACGGAGAGCCCCGGTAATGCCCAGGCCGTCGGACGAGAAATTCGGGATCGGGATCACGAGGTCGGCCACGGGATAGGAGACGCTGTAGACCTCGCCCTTCACCAGCCGGGGGCTCGTCACCTTGAGCACCTCGTCCTTGACCACGTAATCGAGATGGAGCGGTTCGAGCAGCAGCTTGAGGGCGCTCTTCAGCGAGATCGGCTGGTCGAGTGAAATCGTCACCGGCGTGTCGCTGCGGACCGCCTCCTGCTCGAGACCGACCATGTCGAGATGGATCGGCACGTCGGCCTGCTTCGCGAGCGAGTCGAGGACAGCAGACAGCGGCTGGTCGCGGTGCGACGCCTTCACCTTCACGCTCATCCGCTTTTGAATCTGCAGTTCCGCGGGCGTGGCCCGCGCACGTCCCTCCGCCTGGAGCCGCGTGCGATTTTTCGTGAGATCCTCCCAGTCGCGAGTGGTAGGAAACTCGATCGGTCCGACGAATGGCGTGGAGGAACGTTCCGTGTCCTCGGCGACGTCCATG
>JBIIOL010000218.1:0-5961 GCA_044336965.1 Pirellulales bacterium
CGGTCTCGGTGGTGAGGGAGCGGACCACCGCCAGGCGGTCGGACAGCGAGGCGAGTTTCTCGAGGCTCTGTCCGAAGACGACGCCCGGTGTCTTCGTCTGAATCGTCTTCGTCTCCCCCTGCTCCTCGCGGCCCGGCTTGGGGTCGAAGGTATCGAGGTGGCTCATCGCGCCCTGCATCATCAGATAGATGATGTTCTTGGCATGCCCGGGGCCGGCACTGCCAGCAGCTTCCAGCTGCCGAGACAGGCTTGGCACGAGGCCGACGCCGAGGGTCGCCCGGGCGATCCTGCCGAAGGTCTCACGGCGGGAGAGTGTGTCGAGCCAGTGTGAACGGTGTGTCATGGGCCGGTACTCCCAAAGCGTTATCGCTACTGGATGAAGATGAATTCCCGCGTGTTGAGCAGCGCCCAGATGAGATTGCCCGCGCCTGCCTGGGGCGTGTCGGCTGAGCGGATTTCCGCAATGGCGAACGACCGATCCTCGGCCGACGGCCGGTGCGACAGGATCGAGAGGAAGATGACATCGACGGCTTCCTTCGGGTCGTGCGACATCACCTCGTCATGGATCGCCGAGCCCTGAACGAGCATGCTGTGCGTGATCGATCCGTTGAACATCGAGAGGATTTGCGGCACCGTCGCCACCGTCCGGCCGCCCTCGATCGACTCGCGGTCGCTCTGGCCGAACTGCCTGAGGAAGTGGCCCAGTGGCAGGGGCGCCGGCAGCTCGCTGGCCCGTGCGAGCACCTGCCCATGGTAGCCATACTGCTTCTGCAACTGGCCGATGTACCGCTTGCGGCCGTAGACGCCGTTGAACGCATCGTAGGCCTTCTCGACGTCGGCGTAGCTCGTGTCGGCGGCGGTGAGGTCGATGGCCGCCACCTTCGCGAACTCGCCGGCGGTCGGCCGCTGAAACGCCCATTCGTTGTGGACGATGAGCGTCAGGATCGAGTCCCAGAGCTGCTCGGCCGTCATCCGTTTGAGGGCCGGGCCGGTGAACCGGAAGGGATCCGGGGCGGAGGGGTCGTGCAGGACTGCACGGCGTTGGTAGGCCTTGGTCGAGACGAGCACACGGACGAATTCGCGGAGATCGAAGTCGAGCTGGAGCACGAGATCGGTCAGGTGCTCCAGCAGCGCGGGGTAGGAGGCGGGGTTGTCCTCCCGGAAATCGTCATGGGGTTCGACGATCCCCACGCCCATCACCTTGCGCCACATGCGATTGGCGATCGTGCGGGCAAACTGGCGGTTGTCCCGAGCCGTGAGCCAGGCGGCGAACTGGGCCCGTCCGTCGAGCGTCGCGGCGTCTGCGGGAATCTCGCCCCAGAGCACCTTGGGCGAGACGGCGGCCAGCGGCTTGTCGTCGTCGTACTTGTAGTCGTGTGGCAGGAGCAGCTTGGCCTGATGGTAGTTGATCCCGGTGAGGTTGGCGTTGATGAACAACCTCAGGCCATTGTCGACCTTCTTCTCGCGGACCCGCTGGTTGGCTTCCTGGACGATCTCACGGACATGGCGGATCGCTTCGGCGTTGGCGGCGCGGGTCTCCTTCGCCGCCTGGCGGGCTTCGGGTGTCTTCGGACGGTCCTTCTTTTCGGGCAGCCCCCCCAGCCGCGACCGCGTGCCCGATGTCAAGGCGGCCAATTCGTAGAACTGGTGCTGCGTCCAGGAATCGAACGGATGATCGTGGCACTGCGCACAGCCGATCTGTGTGCCGAGGAACACGCGGACCGTGTTGTCGACGTAGGGCAGCGGCATCCCCTTGTCGCGGAGCTGAAAACCGGTGGCCGGGCTCTCAGAGATCCTGCCGTCGGCCGTGAGCATCTCGCGGACCCATGCGTCGTAGGGCCTGTTGGCGGCGATCGATCGCTTCACCCAGTCGAGATAGGGCTCGAAGAAGACATCTTTCTGAGGCCGCTCGGCGAGCCGGAGGATGTCGGCCCAGAAGTTGTAGGTGTGGCTGACGTAGTCTGGGCTCTCGAGCAGGTCGTCGATGAGATCGGCCCGCTTGGTCGCCGATTTCGAGTCGAGGAACTGCACCGTCTCGTCAAACGTCGGAATCCGCCCCGCCAGTTCCAGATAGATGCGGCGGACGAACTGGGCTTCGTTGAGCGGAGTGCTGCCTGCGACCCCATGCTCCTGCCAGTGCGTGTCGAGCAGGCGGTCGACGGCTGCGGCAGACTCTGCGACCTGCTGCCTTCGCCCGCGGTCGATCGTCGCCACCTCCATGACCGGCCCCGTGGGCTCGGTCCGCACCGCCGCCGGCAGCTTGACCGCTTGCTGCTGCCCGGCCCGCTTTGCGGCCCGCGCGGCCTTTGCCGAGCCGGTCGCAGTGGGCTTGGCCCCGACGGCCAGCAGCGACAAGAGTACGAGCAGGCACGTGACGGCCCGCGGCATCACAGTCTTCATCAGAGGCATCGCCATACTCGTCTCCGGCCCAGGTGGGTAGGGGGAAGAATCACTCCTTGGGTTTCGGCATGCCGGCCTTGAACTCGTCGAACGACACCTTGCCGTCACCATTGGTGTCGATCTTCTTGAACCGTTTGTCAGCCTTTTCCAGCTGCTTGTCCTTCATCCCTGTCTTGTATTCATCGAGCGTGAGGGAGCCGTCGCTGTTGGCGTCCTTCCGGGAGAACGCCTTCTGCGGGTCCGGAGCCTTTCCGGGGGCCGCATGGGTGATGGAGCCGCCGGCGACAAGGGCGAGAACGGCAAGAATCAAGGCTCCGATACGCATGAAAAACCTCCGGGAGAGTCTTGTAGCAGGTCAATTATCGCGTCCCGCGGCTCACGGATAGACCGACTCCTGCAGGGCGATGCATCTTCAACGGCGGGGATGACAGAAGGTTTCGCTCCCTCCTAGAGCCAGGCGAAGAGGGCGGTTTTCAGCCACCGGGGAACGCCCTCCGCAGCCGCCGGAGGGCCTCCTCCAGCCGGGCCGTCGGGCAGGCGGTGTTGAGCCGAATAAAGCCTGGAAACCCGAAATCCCGGCCATCGGAAGGGCCGAGGCCGGCCGCTTCGCAGGCTGCCTGCGGGTCGGCGACGCCCGTGCCGCGGCAGTCGATCCAGACAAGATAGGTGGCCTGCGGCACGGCGGCGGAGAGGCCGGGAATGCCGGCCACAGCGTCGAGCACCATCCCGCGGTGCCGTTCGAGGACGGCTAGCAATTGCCGCCGCCAGGCGTCGCCGTGGAGCCACGCCGCCTCGGCCGCCGCGTAGCCCAGCGGGTTGACCATCGGCACGAGACCACCGCCGGCGGGCCGCCAGCGGCGGCGCAGGTCGGCGTCGGGCACGATCGCCGCCGCGCAGGCCAACCCGGCGAGGTTCCAGGTCTTGGAGGGCGCCGTGAGCGTGATCGCCCGCCGCGCGGCCGGGTGATCGAGGCTCGCGAAGGGAACATGCCGCAAGCCGTCAAGCAAGAGATCGGACCAGATCTCGTCGGAGATCACCGTCAGCCCGTGCCGCTCGGTAAGGTCTGCCAGTCGCAAGAGTTCATCTCGGCCAAAGACCGTGCCCGTGGGGTTGTGCGGATGACAGAGCCAGAAGAGTTTTGATTTTCGCGTGAGCGACGATTCAAGCGCATCCCAGTCGATGGTCCAGGCCGTGGTCAACTGCGCGAGCGGGACGCGGACCGTGCGGCGGCCCGCCCGCTCCGGCAGCGTGAGGAATGGCGGATAGACAGGCGTGAAGGTGAGGATCTCGTCGTCAGGGGCGGCGAGCAACCGGGACGTGATCGCCAGCCCCGTGACCACGCCGGGCGTGCCGACGACCCAGTCGGGATCAGGGCTCCAGCCGTGCAGCGACTCGAGATGTGCGACGAGTGCCGGGGCGAATCCGGGCGTGTCGGCCGTGTAGCCAAACACACCATGATCCACGCGAGCGTGCAACGCGTCGAGCACCACCTCGGGCGCGCGGAAGTCCATGTCGGCCACCCACAGTGGCAGAACATCCCGGCCGGACCAGCGGTCCCACTTTTCGGAGCCGGTGCCGTGGCGGTCGGGGCAGTCGGAAAATGCGTCGTCAGGGGATGAAGCATGCATACGTGATGTTGTACCTTCAGCGCCGACTTTTGCACCGTGGAGGCAACTATGACAGACCAGCAGCAGAGGGTCGATGCGGTGTTTCGCGATCGCTTCGGCCGGCCACCAGTCCTGGCCGCCGCGGCCCCCGGCCGGGTGAACCTGATCGGCGAGCATGTCGATTACTGCGACGGCTTCGTCCTCCCGATGGCGATCGAACGGGCGACCGTGATGGCGGCGGCACCCCGACTGGTGACGGGCGGCGCACCGGTCGCCCGCGTGCACTCGACCGCTTTCCAAGAGACCGTCGAACTGCCGCTCGCGCCAGGTGACGGCCCAGCCGCGGGAACTCCCGGCTGGTCGCGGTATGTGGACGGGGTGATCGCGGGCTTCCTCGACCGCGGCGCGAGGATCCCGTCCTTCGATGCCGTCGTCGACTCGACCGTGCCGCTGGGGGGCGGGCTCTCCAGTAGCGCAAGCCTCGAGGTGGCTATGGCGACACTTCTTGCGGCACTGGCGGACCATGGGATTTCGCCGCTCGAACTCGCGATGTTATGCCAGCGAGCCGAACACGAGTTCGCCGGAGTTCCCTGCGGCGTGATGGATCAGTGCGCCAGTGCCCTGTGCACTGCCGACCACCTGCTGCTGCTCGACTGCCGGTCGCTCGCCTCGGTGCAAGTGCCGTTCAATCGGCCCGACGTGACCGTGCTCGTAGCCAACAGCAACGTGCGGCACTCGCTCGATGACGGCGGCTATGCCGCGCGGCGGGCCGACTGCGAGCGGGCCGCCGCGATCCTTGGCGTGGCCAGTCTGCGGGAGGCGACGCTTGTGCAGGTGGAGGCCTCCCGTGGTGCACTTGGTGACAGGGTCTTTCGCCGGGCGCGGCACGTGGTGACGGAGATCGCGAGAGCGCAGGCCGCGGCTGCTGCGTTGACGCGTGGTCGCTGGGACGAAATGGGCGCACTCATGGCGGAGAGCCATGCATCGCTGCGGGATGACTTCGAGGTGAGCTGTCCAGAACTCGACTTGCTCGTCGAGTTGGCCGCCGGAGAGCCCGGCGTGATCGGCACTCGGATGACAGGCGGCGGGTTTGGCGGCTGCACGGTGACGCTCGTCGAGGCCGCGCGGGCCGAGGCGGTGATGGCTTCGGTGGCGCGGGGCTATCGTCTGCAGACCGGCCGCGACTGCACGATGTTTACGACCCGCCCGGCGGCGGGTGCCCGGCTGGTGAATTGGACGGCTTTTCCTACAGCCAGCGAGTGATCAAATCAGCTGCGAACGCTATTTCTTGAACCGTCCGTCGTTTTTATTGCCGCGGGAGAGCGTGTAGGCCAGGAGGTCGAGCACCTCCGACTCGTTCAACTGGTCGAGCAGGCCCTTGGGCATGAGCGACTCGCTCGACGGCAGGATCTCCTCGATGTCGGATCGCTTGATCTCGGCAAACTTCGTCGCATCCTCGGGATCGGTGACGATCGTGATGCTCTCGGGGGACTCGCTCACGATCCGGCCGGTGTAGACCTTGCCCTGGGCCGTCTGCACGATGCTCGCCTTGTATTGATCCGACACCACCTTGCTCGGATGGACCATCGCCTCCACAAGGTCCTTGAGCTGAAAGCGGCCTGCCGCTTGCGTGAGGTCGGGGCCGGTGGCGCCGCCGTCGCCGTCGTAGCGATGGCAGACGATGCAGCGGGTGGCGGCGAACGTCCGCTTGCCATGCTCGAAGTTACGGCCCTTGGAGAGGCCCTCGGTACCCTCTTTCCCGGCCGCAGCCAGCACGTCGTCCACCGTCCATACGCGGCCCGGGCCCTCGGGCTTCGGCAGCGGTGGCGGCGTGTAGGGCTTTCTCGCGCCGAGGGTTTCCAGGGCCAGCTTGTCGGTGTCGCTGTAGCCCGCGAGGCTCTCGTTTTCGATGTTGACGAGAAACTTGCGGAAGCTGGCGCCCCCGGCCCACTGC
>JBIIOL010000219.1:0-5924 GCA_044336965.1 Pirellulales bacterium
GAACGGCTGGCATCCACGCCTCCTGTCGAGGCGACCGTACCGCTCCAGCATGCCACCAAGGCTGCGCCTGAGGGTATGGGCCTGACGCCCTACCTCGCCAGTCTGTATCAGACGAGGTTGCTCTCGAAGGAGGAGGAGCAGTTTTATTTCCGACGGATGAACTGGCTGAAGTTCCGGGCCGCCACGGTCCGCGGGTGCCTCGATCGGCGGCGGGCCACGCTGCGGCAGATCGACCGAATCGAGGGTTGGCTCACCGAGGCCGAAACCCTGAAGGCGATCATCATCACGTCGAACCTGCGGCTGGTGGTCTCGATCGCCAAGAAGTTCGTCGATCAGACGAACTCGTTCGACGAGTTGGTGGGTGAGGGGAATGTGGCACTGATGCGTGCGGTGGAGAAGTTCAACTTCGCGCTGGGCAACCGCTTCAGCACCTATGCCACCTACGCCATCCAGAGGCACTTCTTCCGGCTGTCGCATAAGGCTCGGCAGTTGCGCCAACGGTTCGTGACAGACGACGAGTCGTTCAAGGGACTGTCCGCGGCGGAGCCGAACACAGAGCAGTGCTCGTCCGAGCAGATTGCTGTGCTCAAGGAACTGTTCGCGAAGTTCCTCGGGGAACTCGAACCGCGGGAGCAGCAGATCGTCGTGGCACGTTTCGGCTTCGACGGCCAACCGCCGCGGACGTTTCGCGAGTTGGGGGCCTCGATGGGTGTCTGCAAGGAGCGCATCCGGCAGATCCAGACGCGGGCCATCGACAAAATCCGCGGCATGGCGGTCGAGGTACGGTTGGAGCAGACAGTGGGAGACTGGCTGTAGGCTGGCGGAAACGTGGGGCGGCGACCGGGGTCGATACCGGCTGGCTGAACTGCTATTCTTGTCGCCATGAACACCCCAAATACTGCTGCGCCGACGTTTCGTCTCTGGCTGATGATGGTGCTCGAGTTCGCGATCTGGGGGGCTTGGCTGCCGCTCATTTTCGGGTACCTACCCAGCCTCGGGTTCTCCGCATGGCAACAGTCATGGATCCTGAACGCTTTTCCGATCGCAGCGATCGTGGGCATGTTCTTCAGCAACCAGTTCGCTGATCGAACATTCTCCGCGGAAAAGTTCCTGGCATTCTCGCATCTCGTGGGTGGTCTGGCGATGCTCGGGTGTGGGTTCACCCGGTCGTTCTGGCCCTTCTTTTTGCTCATGCTCGTGCACTGCCTGCTCTATGTGCCGACGATCTCGATCACCAACTCCATCGCGTTCGCCTCCATGAAGGATGCGAAGAAGGAGTTCGGCATCGTTCGGATGGGGGGCACGATCGGCTGGATTCTGGCGTCATTGCCGTTCACTTTCATCTTTGTGGACTGGGAGAAGGTTCGTGAGAAGATCCCCGCAAACGCCGGGTTTGTGGAGTGGATCGGGACAGTCCTCGCGAACCCGCTCGCGGGCGATGCCCTCAAGGAGGCCACGCGGTGGACCTTCATCGTCTCCGGTGTGATCTCCCTCTGTCTTGCCGCCTACAGCCTCACGCTGCCGCATACGCCTCCGAACAAGACCGTGGCTACTGGCGAAAAATTCGCTTGGGCGGAGGCGCTCAAGTTTCTCCGTCACCCGTACGTGCTCGTGCTGTGGTTGGTGACGTTCATCGATGCGTTTGTCCACAACTGCTATTTCAATTGGACCGGTCAGTTTTTGGGTGCACCCCGTGAATCCGGTGGCGTGGGGATCCCCGGCAACTGGATCATGCCGGTCATGAGCATCGGACAGATCGCGGAGATCCTCACCATGTTCATCCTCGGCGCCACGCTCAAGGCGTTGGGTTGGCGGGCCACGCTCATTGTCGGGATCTTGGGTCACGCCCTGCGGTTCGCCGTTTATGCATTCCTGCCGCAATACCCGTGGTTGATTGTGGCTGTGCAGATCGTGCACGGGATCTGCTACGCGTTTTACTTCGCGACCGTCTACATCTTCGTCGACGCCTATTTCCCGAAGGATATTCGGACGAGTGCGCATGGGCTTTTCAACCTCCAGATACTCGGCATCGGCGCGTTGGCCGCGAATTCGATCTGCCCCCTGTTGATGGAGTGCGCGACCGGCAGCGCGTTGGCAGAGTCGTCGCTGGGCGGGTGGTTGCAGCGGACGCTATTCGTGTCGCGGGCGGGTGTGGCGGATTATCGTGCGCTGTTCCTCATACCCACCGTCGCCGCGATCGCGGCGGCCGTGTTTCTAGCGGTCGCCTTCTGGCCGCCCCGTTCCGTCGAGGCAGGCGAGGGTGACGCGGCCCACTGACGGCGAACCCCTGGTTCCGCTGCGAGGATGCGCGACGTCGCGGTGACCGTGGCTTTTCGCCCTTTCGGGGCGGAGTTGCACAGCCCCCAACCCCTCTTGCACCACGCCCTCAGGCCTCCTACCCTCCCGCCCCGGCCGCGCCCCCGATACCCAAGCCGGTATCGGAGAGGGCCGCCGCCATGGAGGATGCCATGCCCATCTCGTTTGAAGAACTTGCCGGATTGGTCCAGGGAACCGTCGTCGGCTCGTCGGGGCTGTCGATCAGCGACGCCGCCACGCTGGAGACGGCTGGGCCGGCCGACGTCACGCTCATCGACGCAGCCGACAAGCTGCATCTCTTGGCGAAGAGCCGCGCCTGCGCGGCGATCGTGCCGCAGGGCTCAGGATCGCTCGATCGGCCCACGATCGAAGTGGCCGATGTGCATGCGGCGTTTGCCGCGGTGATCACCCGTCTGCGGCCGCCCCGCAAGTCCGCCCGCATCGGCGTGAGCCCGCAGGCTGTCGTCGACCCCACGGCCCGCATCGGCGCCGACGCCGACATTCACCCGCTCGCCGTGATCGGCGCCGACGTGGAAATCGGGCCTGGCGCCACGATCCACTCTGGCGCCCAGATCATGGCCGGCTGCCAGATCGGCGCCGGCACGGTCGTCTTTCCGAATGCGGTGCTTTATGAGAACACGCGGGTGGGCGAGCGGTGCCTGATCCATGCCAATGCCGTGCTCGGAGCCTACGGCTTCGGCTACAAGGTGGTGGGTGGCAGCTATAGCCTGTCGGCGCAGCTGGGCTGGGTGGAACTCGGCGACGACGTCGAGATCGGTGCCGGCACCACGATCGACCGGGGCACCTACGGGGCCACCTCGATCGGCAACGGTACGAAACTCGACAACCTCGTGATGATCGCCCACAACTGCCGGCTCGGTCGTCACAACATGATCTGTTCGCAGGTGGGCGTGGCGGGCAGCACGACCACGGGTGATTGGGTCGTGATGGCCGGTCAGGTGGGCGTCCGCGACCATGTGCACATCGGCGACAAGGCGATTCTGGGGGCGCGGTCGGGCGTGTCGAACGACGTGCCGCCGGGCATCACGGTGCTGGGTGAGCCTGCCATCGAACTCCGTGACCGCAAGCTGCAGCTGGCGACCATGAGCAAGTTGCCGGAGATGCGGAAGGACCTCAAGCAGCTCAATGCCCGTGTCGATGCCATCGAGCGGATGCAGCCCCAGCCTCAGTCCCAGCCTCAATGCCAGGGTGGCTGCGGCACCGAGGCCGCCTGATCTGCCAGGGGCCGGCTGCGGCCGCGGGCCTCGGCAGCCGCTTCATACCTCATCCATCCACTCGCAAAGTCATGCATCCGACCATGCCTCACGATCCACGCCCGCTCGCGGGTGAGATGATCGGCATCATCGCCGGCTGGGGCCGGTTTCCCGTGGCGGTCGCCGAGGCGATCCGTCGTCGCGGCGGACGCACCGCCATTCTGTCTATCCGCGACCATGCCGACGCGGCGCTCGAGCCGTTGGCCGACGTGCACGGCCATGTGGGGGTGGCGCAGCTCGGCGGGGCGATCGAGTTCTTCCGGCGGCACGGCGTGAAGCGGGCGACGATGGCCGGCAAGATCCACAAAACGAAACTCTTCGCACGCCATGCGTGGCTCCATCACCTGCCCGACTGGCGGGCGCTTGTGACGTTTTGGCCTCACTTCATCAGTCGCCGCCGCGACAACCGCGATGACTCGCTGCTGACCGCCATCGCGTCGGCCTTCGATGCCGCCGGCGTGACGATCTGTCCCGCCACCGACTTCGGGCCGGAACTGCTCGCCTCCGAGGGGGTGCTCGCCGGTCGGCCCCTGTCTGCTGCGGAGCAGGCCGACGTGGCCTTCGGCTGGCAGCTTGCCAAGGAACTCGGACGGCTCGACATCGGCCAGACGGTGGTGGTGAAGAACCGCGCACCGTTGGCGCTCGAGGCGATCGAGGGCACGGACGAATGCATCCGCCGCGCGGGCCGGCTCTGTGCCTCGGGTGGCATGGTGGTGGTGAAGGTCGCCAAGCCGCGGCAGGACCTGCGATTCGACATGCCGACGATCGGCCGAGGCACGCTTGAATCACTGCGTGCGGCCGGGGCTACGGTACTCGCAATCGAGGCGGGCCGGACCATCCTCGTCGACCCCGACGAACTCGCCGCATTCGCCTTCCGCAGCGGGATCACGATCATGAGCCTCTGTGACGAGGCCGGGTCGCCCCAGTTGCGGACCGCGGCCTGACGCCGCCGTATACTCGCGGGTATGCGAACCACTTTGATCCTGTCGCTGCTGTTGATCGGGCCAGGCCTGCTGTTGGCAGGCACGGCGGTGGCGCAGCCGCAGGCCGTGCAGATCGATGACGCCGTTGATCAGGCGGTCGTGATTCCCCCGGCCCAGACGCATCACATGGGCCGCGAGATCGCGCAGACGATGCACTTCACCGGCGCTCCGTGGCTGGTCCGCGAGAGCCGCCAGCGGGAGGAGGACTGCCGGACGATGCTCCAGGCACTCGATGTGCGGCCCGGGCAGACCGTCTGCGACATGGGGTGCGGCAACGGGTTCTATACGCTGCAGCTCGCGAAACTCGTCGGTCCGCGTGGCCTCGTCTATGCCGTCGACATCCAGCCCGAGATGCTGCAGATGCTGGCCCGCAACGCGGCCGAGGCCAGCCTGACCAATATCCGCCCCGTGCTCGGCACACCGATCGATCCGCGGCTGCCGGCGGGCGAGATCGACATGATGCTCTGCGTCGATGTCTACCACGAGTTCTCCCATCCCGAGGCCATGCTGGCCAAGATCAAGGAGAGCCTCGCCCCCGATGGCAATCTGGTGCTGGTCGAGTTTCGCGGCGAGGATCCGGCCGTGCCGATCAAACCGCTCCACAAGATGACCAAGGCACAGGTGCGGGCGGAGCTTGAGCCGGCCGGGTTCGAGATGGTGCGGGAGTTCGATCGGCTCCCCTGGCAGCACCTGCTCTTTCTGGGCCGCCGGCCCTAGGGCAACCGGCACGTGCCGTCGTCGCACGACCCTGCAATCTTGAGCCGGTGGCGGGCGACGAAGGCGTAGAGTCGCTGCCAGATCGGCATCGTGCCGGGCACGTGCAGCAGCAGGGCGGCTGGCCAGAGCAGCATGAGTCGCCGCGAGAGATAGCGGACCGCGTCGGCGCCACCGCGGGCCAGCCCCTGCCCATCGACGACATACATCTGTCGGTGGAGATCTTCCGGGGAAATCTCCGGAAAGTCACGCGCCACGCTCGGATCGTGCAAGGAGGTGAAGGCGAGCCTGCCGGTCAGATCGAATGCCCGCAGGATCGCGATCTGGCTGCGACAGAAACGGCACCGCCCGTCGTAGAGCACAGTGTCGCGGGCAGGATGGTGGCGGGTGGTGATCATCGCTCACCAGTCATGCTAGGACGCAGCCAGCAAAAGAACAGCGATCTGACTAGCGGAATCGTGGCTCCGGCGTCAGGGAACCCACCGCGGCCTTTGCGCCGCCGGTCGGCAGCGCGCAGAAATGAAGGATCGTCACCGCTCCTGCCGAGATCAGGCTCCACGGCGCCCAGTCCGGCGCGGAGAAGACGGCGGGGTCACCGCGGCCGTCCATCGGCAGGACGACTGCGGAGTCGATGAGC
>JBIIOL010000220.1:0-5916 GCA_044336965.1 Pirellulales bacterium
TGAGCCTCAGGGTGGAGAATGGCCGGGTGGTCGTCGACACCGTCGACGAAACCGGCCCTCTGGCCGGCAAGGATGTACGGGCCGGCGACGTGATCGCCAAGGTCTCATGGGCCGATGGATCGGATCCAAAAAGCCGCACGGAGCATGGCGAAGCCGCCGCGATCGTGAAGTCGCTCGCCGCCGTGCCCTGGAGCACGCCGGTGGTATTTGCCACGGAGCGCGAAGGCAAGCCACAGGACCCTTTCCTGCGGAATCCGGCCTGGGAAAATCTGGCGTCGCTCCACATGGCCGACAACCGCGAATGGGCCTTCTGGACACCGCGCGGCTACTACGCCGCCAGCGCCAACGGGGATTCCCTCTTCGGCTGGCTCGTCAACCGCGGCCTCGACCGACTGCCGAGATTTTTCAAAGCCCAACAATTTCGACGCAAGCTCGAACGGCCCGATGTCATGTCGCGGCTGCTGACGGCAGGCAGCCTCGATGCGGCCCTGCGGGCAGCAGCGCTCGACGTGCCGAAGTCTTCGGCCATCGTGCTGCCGGAACAGATTGCCCAGACGCCGGATGTGCGGATCCTCTCTCCCACACCGGGCGCGGTCGCCGCAGGACGCACGATCACGGTCACTGCGCAGGTCGAGGTGCCCGACGGCGTGGAATTGAATCGAATTTCCGCCTACGCCAGCGGCGCGATTGCATCGGCCGAACCCCGTCTGGTGGAGGATCAGCCAGCGATTGCCGGACGGCCGCGGCGGAAAGTGTACGCCTGGGATCTGGCCCTGCCAGCCGAGGACCAGCATCTCGTGCAGGTGTTCGTAGGCACTCGAGAAGGTCCCACGGACACGTACGAAGTGCCACTCGATTCCCCTCCCGTGCCGCAGCCTCGCAGTCGCGACCCCCGACTGTACCTGCTCGCCTGCGGCATCGATCAATACGCCCATGCCGAACGGTTCTCCGACGTGGGCCTGACCAATCTGAAGTTTGCTGTCAACGACGCCCGTTCGATCCGTGAATCGCTTTCGACCCGCTCCCTGGAGCTCTACGAGCTCGCTGCCGACACACTGCTGCTCGATGCCCGTGTGACGCGGCCACAGTGGCAAACAGCCCTGAAAACGCTCGCCGCACAGCTCGCGGGTGATGTCGAGCCCGACGACCTGCTCGTCGTCTTTCTGGCTGGCCACGGGATGATCAAGCCCGATGGCCAGCGAACCTACGCCTATCTCTGCCATGATGCCGAAATCGAGACAACAGACGAGCGGGAGGATCTGGTGCCCTCCGCCGCCGGTTCATTGACGTGGCAGGATTTTCGTGAGCTTGCCGCCGTTCCCTGCCGCAAACTGGCGTTCGTGGACACCTGTCATTCGGGGGCGCTCGGCCCAGCCGGCCGCAGCACGACGGTTCGGGAGTTTCAGGAAAACATGATCGTCGTTCTGGCGGCCGCCTCGGACGACGAGCCCAGCCAGGAGTCCGACGCCTGGCAACATGGCGCGTTCACGAAAATCCTGCTCGAGGCCCTTTCGGGCCGAGCCGATGTCGGCCGCAGCCGGTTGCGAACGAGCAGAACGCCCGGTCCGAACCAACCCGGTCCGAACCAGCCCGGCCCCGCAGCGGCCGGACCTACCGCCGGGAGCCTCCAATCACCGAACAGTCCGGACGGCGTCATCTCGCTCGACGAGGTCATTGACTACGTCCTCCGACGCGTCCCGGAGCTCACGCGGACAGGGGCTGACGAGGAAACCGCCCAGCATCCGACTGTTTCCCCGGAGAAACTTGTGCCCTACGTCAAAGTGCCGCTCGCCCGGGTCCAAGCGACTCGGCCCGTGCCACCCTGACCGGAGGCTCCGATCGGATCACCCAAACCGCAGGCCACCGCCCAGTCCGAAGCGAGTCTTCGCCAGCGTGGCCGCCTCGGCTGGATCGCCGTTCACATTGAGCCAATTGCCGACCAACGTTCCAGTCGTGGTGGTGTTGTCGATCTTGGAGTCGAGTGTCACGAAGGTGTTGCCGCCTTCGAGCGCCACGGCAATGACTCGCTTCGCGATCTCCGAATTCCCAGTGGTGGTGATCGACACGGCCTGACCGGGCTGGATCAAATGCCTATGATCTCCTGTCAGCCTGAGACGCGTTCCACCGGCTGAGGTCGTGAACTCGAGCGAGGTGTTGGTGCTGACGATCCATTGACCCCTGGAGCTGCCCACGGGCGGCTGGAAGACGAACTGACGCACGGTGCTCGTGGTCTGGCTCCCGCTCCCCAAGGCCGCGAACACCTCGGCCCTGAAATCGCGGCCGTTCGATTCGACGACCGCCAACGACAAGGGGGCACTGAACCCTTGACCGAGCGGCATCGGCACATTTTTGTAGCCGACGAAGTAATCGGGGCCTCCACTCGGCTGCCAACTGCTCGCGCCCGGGCCAACCGCCGTGTGCGTGGTCCGCGCCGGCTGGGAATACGTGCCGGTCTTCGACAAGGCCTGGGTCACGCCCGACTGACCGTTCTTGGTTGCGATCGCGTTGGCGACCACGGCGTTGGCCAACACCCGGAAGTTGCCCAGTCCGTTCTGACGAGCACCGAGCACGAGTTCCGGCTTCTGATCGATCGTGTTGTCAATGTCCCCGACCGCCAGCGTGGCACCGAAGAAAAAGACGTTTTGCGATACTCCACCCTTTTGGGGATCCGCGTTTATCACCCGACTGTCGATGACGAAGGACCTGCTGGGCTCGGCGAAGCTGGAGCCGGCCTCGTAAGCGTGCACCTTGGCAGTGCCGGAGGCGCGTGGCGTCTTCACGAAGAGCGAGGATGTGGCGGTCGTCGTGGCGACCAGAACGTCGTCGCTCGTCGGCGAAGAGAAGCTGCCGGCGACGATGCCAGTGATGACGCCGCCTGGCACGTTCTCGGCTTGAGCGGGGGCGTTGAACGTGGGCTTTGCGCCGCGTTGTCCCACCTCGACCTCGTAGATCCTGACCTTGCTGGGCGATGCCACGATCAACTCGGCCACCGCGCTGCCGGAACCGGCAGCCTCTGCACGCACGTTGCCCACCGTGACCAAAAACCCGCCGCATTCACCGGGGAATTCGGCACTGACATCCAAAGAGGCCGATTCCCACACATTCCGGGTATTTGAGTTGCCGTTATAGATCGTGATGATCCGTGCGGCGGCACCAAATGCGTCGGAAAGCTTCTGCCGGGGTGCGGCCGGATCGACCGCGGTTCCAGCCAACTTGCTCCCCAGCTTGGCGGGAATCCCACCCGGAGCAGTCACAAGGTCGACGAAGCCGTCGCCGTTGAAATCGTTACTCGTGGTCCGCAAGCCACCCTGGAACCGAGTCACGAAGTTCGTGATCTGGGTGTCGGGGACGGTCGACGTGGCACCGTTCGACCGGACCACCGATGCGAGTGACTTCGTGATCTCACTGGCACCGATACTCAGCACCGGAGGATCTGCAGGAACGGACGCGTCGTAGAGCCGGGCGGCGGGAAGAGAAACGCCGCCCAGAACGAGCGTGCCCTTGCCGGCCAACGAGCCGCCGCCATCGACCGCCAGGGTGACTGCCAGAGTGCCTTGGGAGACGCCCGTGGCCGTCACAATGCCGGTGACGTTCTTGCCGTCGAGCGTGAGGATCACCGGCGTTCCGCTGAGGCTATTCCTTCCTGTCTTGCCTCCCGTGAAGACGGTCCGTTCGGCCGCTGTCAGGCCGGTCACCACGATGCTGTTGGCCGTCCTCGCACGGAACGTGTATTCACGGTTCCAGATCGCAGATGAGCCGTCAGCGCCGACCGCCAGCACAGGGGCCGCGGTGCATTGCACACCGGACGAAAAGCCCGACGTTGCCAGAGGTGCCGTTCCTGCGAGTTTCGTGGCGGTGGCCGTCAGCCAACTCCCCGCCGCAAGCAGACTCGCCGGGATCGTGATCGTCTGCAGCGAGTTGCCCGTCACCACCTGCGAACCACCCACCGGCTGGATCACCGGCTTGCCCACACCCGCGGTGGCAATCGTGCTGAGTGGCGACTCGCCCACGAACGTGCGGCCCTCGAAGCCATTCACATCCGCCGGGAAGAGGCCGCGATCGTCGTCCATGCTTTCGGTGACGGTGTCGTCGTCGCCGGTGTTGCTGAAGAACTGCACCAGATAGGATCCCGCGGCATCGACGACGAACTGGACGTGAACGACAGGACTGCCCGCGTCTTCATTGTCCCGAACGACGTCCAGAATCCGCGGCGCTGCCTGATTCTCGTTCCCCTGGTCAGTGAGCGAAATGCCTTTGCCGACCACGAGGCCGTTGGCCACGTAGCCGTTCAGGAAGATTGTGTTCGAGAGGATCGTGTTGCCGGTCGCAGTTTTGCCGCTGATCCGGATCCCGTTGAGCGCGTTGCCGGTGATCGTGTTCTGGACGGCCGCCGCCGTCTCCGGGGTTGCGTCCCAGCCGATCATCAGGTTCGAGCCACGCACGAGAATCCCGTCGCCCACGTGGGCCGTCGTGTCGCCATTGTCGCGAATCGTGTTGGCCGTAAGCGTGGTGCCGGTGTAGCTGCCGGCCGCGAAGTTCATGCCGTTGCTGCCGTTGCCCGACACGGTGAAGCCGGAGAGGAAAGAGTTCGTCGATCCGCCGAGGAACGAGATGCCATCGCGGGCGAAACCCGTGACTGAACTCCCGCTGGCCGTCATCGTCACGTTGTTCACGCCTGCCGCGATCGTGAAGCCGTCCTGCCCGGAATCGGCCGCCTTGGCGAGCTTTACGGTTGACGCGGCCGTCGTGCTGGCGGCGCTCGAGAGCGTGAGGCCCGCCAGCGGCGTCGTCGAACCCACGGCCGCATTGAATGCTATGACGCCGACGCCAGCGGCCAGACTCGCCTGCTTCGCGCCGTCGAGCGTGCCACCGAACGTGATATCGCCAGCGCCTGCGCCGGTGCTCACCGTCGTGTTGCCGGCCAGCGTCGTTACCTTGTCGATCGTGAACGCCGAGTCGGTCGTCGTGTACGTCCCGTTCAGCGTCACCGTGTCGTCTTTGTAGGTCTGTGCCCCTGAGGTCGTCACGTTCACGAGGCTCGCCGTGCCGCCGGCGTCGGTCGTCAGGCTCACCAGTGCGTTCGTGCCGCCCACCGCGCCGCCAAACGTCGTGGCCCCAGCCGAGTTGGCCTTCAGGGTGTAGCCGCCGTCCACCGTGCTCGCGAACGTAATCGCGCCCGCCGCAGCGTCGAGGACCGTGTTCGCGCCGAGCGTGACCGCGTCGTTGTAGACCTGGCCATCTGCACCGGAAGTCTTCACCGAGCCGCCGTCGATCGAAGTCGTGCCGTCCTTGTCCGTCGTCAGGCTCACCAGTGCGTTCGTGCCGCCCACCGCGCCACCAAACGTCGTGGCCGCAGTCGAGTTGGCCTTCAGCGTGTGGCCGCCGTCCACGGTGCCACCGAACGTGATGCCACCGGCACCCGTGCTCACCGCCGTGTTGCCGGCGAGTTTCGTCACCTTGTCGATCGTGAACGCCGAGTCGGTCGTCGTGTACGTCCCGTTAAGCGTCACCGTGTCGTCTTTGTAGGTCTGTGCCCCAGACGTCGTCACGCTCGCAAGGCTCACCGTGCCACCAGCGTCCGTCGTCAGGCTCACCAGTGCGTTCGTGCCGCCAACCGCGCCACCAAACGTCGTGGCCCCAGTCGAGTTGGCATTCAGGGTGTAGCCGCCGTCGAGCGTCGTCGCGAACGTAATCGCGCCCGCCGCAGCGTCGAGGACCGTGTTCGCGTCGAGCGTGACTGCGTCGTTGTAGACCTGGCCATCTGCACCGGAAGTCTTCACCGAGCCGCCGTTGATCGAAGTCGTGCCGTCCTTGTCCGTCGTCAGGCTCACCAGTACGTTCGTGCCGCCCACCGCGCCACCAAACGTCGTGGCCCCAGTCGAGTTGGCATTCAGGGTGTAGCCGCCGTCGAGCGTC
>JBIIOL010000221.1:0-5913 GCA_044336965.1 Pirellulales bacterium
CGGGACCATTGACCTTCGAGATCCTCCGCCGGCCTCAGCCGGCGGGATCGCCGTTCTCCCTCCCGGAGGGCCGGGTCATCGACCTGCGCTGGTCCGGACTCGGGCCGCGCGAGACAAATCTGCAGTCGTCGATGTATCGTCGGTTCACCACGTCGTCGCTCACCCCATCAGCTTACACTCCGACGGATTTCACGGCCGACTCCCCGGCCACCTCCGTCAGCATCGTCTTCGACGGCACCGGCCGCATGCGGCAGGTGCTGATTCAACCGGCGTGGGCCGGCGATCCGCAGGTGAGGTTTCCCGTGAACGGACCGGTGTTCCTGCTCGTGGGCCGGTCTGACAGGGCGGGGCAGGATCCCGCCACGTTCAACGCGGCCGACGATTCGACCGGCGCGAACTGGCAATACTCGGATTCCTTTTGGATAGTCATCGACTCCATGTCGGGCGTCCCAAAGGTGGCGGAGTGCGTGCCGTACGCCGCCAGCAGTAGCGACGGCTACCAGGAGCTGATCGCGTCGCAGGCATGGATTCGCCGCGCCCTGTTGACCGATGGTCGATGAGGACTGTGCGATGCGTTTCGTGAGACACGGCCGCCGCGGCATCACGCTCCTGGAGGTGCTGATCTCCATCGGCATCCTCGCCATCGGGCTTTCCAGCGTCGTCGCCCTCGTGCCGGCAGGCCGATCCCAGGCCAGCCGGGCGGTGCTGCTCGATCGGGCGTCGAACCTGGCGGCCAACGCCCTCGCCGATGCCGCCACCTTCGGCCTCCTGCGGCCGGAATGCCTCGTGCCCACGCCGTCCGGCTCGGCGACGATCGTGATCGACGCCGTCGACGCGCCCGTGTCGCTGCCGTTCGGCGGCAGCACGGTGGCGACGGCCAGCCTGCGGGATCAGGGAGTGTTTGCGACGGCCGGCGGTGCCGCGACTGCGGCGTTCCATCGCCTGTTCACACAGAGTCGCGACGACGTGATCGTGAGTGCGACCGCATCGCCTGATGATCCCGCCACCAATCGGGTTGCCGATGGCGCCCGCGCGTTCGAAGGACGGCTGTCTTGCCTGTTGGTCATGAGCGGAACATCCCCGTTGGTCGAAAGAAGCCGCCTGTCGGTGGTCGTGTTTCATGGTCGCGATCCCACGACGACCGCCGTATCCGGCACGATCACCAACCTGCAGTTAAAGCTCTCGGCGACGACGCGATCGTTCCGGGACATAGTCAAGCCCGGCGTCGTCGTCTGGGACCCCGCCGCGATGCGATTCCATCAACTCGCAAGCGCCGCTATCGACACGTCGGGCTCGTCGGCCTTCGTGACGCTGTCGCCCGGCGGACCGTCGTTCGGCGGCACCGTGCCCGTGACGATCCTGCCCGACTCGGTCGGGTTTGCGGAGCGGCCCTACGTTCCCGAAACCATCGGAAGTTACACCCAGTGAGCCCTTCACCGGCCATGTCAGTCGTGCGGTGCGAGTCGCCGGCCGGGCGGCGCGGCGTGCTGCTGCTCGTGGTGCTCAGCATGCTGACGCTGTTCCTCATGCTGGGAGCCGCATACGTCGTCACGGCGACGCGGTCACGGGAGGCGGCGCGAGCCTACGCCCGGCTGACGTTCGGCAGTGACGACGCCCGCGTCCCCCACGCGCGGCTGCTCGACGCCGTGCTGCTGTCCGTCGTGCGCGGCCCGGTGGTGGTCGGGAGCGGGACGTTCGAGTCGCTGCTTCTCGACAAGTATGGCCCGGGCACCGTGTCGGGCACGGCGACGGGATCCTCGATCCTCAACGGCCACGTGGCCACGATGACTCTCACCACGGCCGATTCGATTCGTCCCGCGGCTTTGAACGGCCGCGTCCTCACGTTCGTCGAGCCCGGGCGCCGGGCGACGTCTCATCGCATCATTCGGGCCCGCAATTCCGCCAATTCGAACGAGTTCGGCACCGGCTTCACCATTGCGATCGATCTGCCCGCGGACAAGGGGCCCTATGACCTCAGCGGGTCGCTGGCGGCCATCGTCAACGGCCGGGAGTATTCCGGCGCGGCCAGCGAGCCCAACGAGGCGTGGGACGGGTTCGACGCCGCCAATCCGTTCCTGGCGCGGGTGGCTCCGGCAGCCCTCGTTTCGTCGTCCACGGACGTGAGGTTTTCCTATGAGTCGGCGGCCGGGGTTGACAGTTACGACAACGACAACGACGGCGTACTCGATGGCCGGTTCATGCAGTTCCGGGTGCTGCCCACCACCGTGACCGACGCCTTCGGCAATGCTGTCAGGCTGGAGGCGTCCGTCCTGATCTTGGATCTCGACGGGCGGTTCAGTGTCAACGCCCACGGATCGCTGGTGCCGACCTTCTACCCCGCGTCGCACGCGGGCTGGCCGACGGCGGGCGACCTGGCGATTCCGGGAACGCTCGACCAGGTGCCTTTGGGCAGCGGCTACGGCCCAGGCGAACTGCACGCCAACCTGGGCACCGGCATCAACCCGACGAGCCCGAACCCCGCCGCCAGCGGCAGCACGCCGTTCAAGGATAGCCCGAGAGTGTTCGATGACCCGTATCTGGCGGTTGGCACCGGCACATCGACAGTGGCCGATACCGTAAACGCCGGTCAAACCGAGAACCCCCGATTCCTGCTGATGACGGGCGGCGCCACGTTTTCGTCCTCGGGCACGATCCCCATGCCACGCGGCCGCAAGCCGCCCGGCAGCCGGCACCCGCGATTCTTTGACAACGCCGGGACGGATCCGGTCAACACGCCGCGGCTGCGGTTCGCTGAGGGGCGCTACGGCGACAGGGCCGCGACGAACTGGTCGGGAACGTCGGCGACGGACCCCAACGTGGGCAAGCCCGGCTCACCCGAGGTGGACGACGAGGCGAGCATGATCAGCGACCGCCGCGTCGCCGACGTGGCCAACACGGGCACGAACTACGGCATCCCTGCCATCTGGTGGGACGGCTCCGCGAACTACAACTGGAGCCTGTCGTCGCTGACGAGCGGCCCCCGCGGCGTGTTCAACTCGCCGCCCGACCTGCACGGCCGGATGAAGACGCTCACGCTCTCCGCCAGCGGATCGGCGATCGTCCCGCGGATGGTGTTCGCGCAGCCCGAGTGGACGCATGGCGCCACCCGCGACGACCCGTATGAGTTTCGCCTCGACACGCGGCGGGGCTTCGGCGGCATGCTCCACAATCCCGACCCGACCACCGGCGCGGCCGCAGACAATCCGTTCACGCTCGCCGAGCTCGACGCCGTGCTGCGGCCCTACGACATCGACACGTTTCGCCGGCCGCCGCGGCTGGTGGCGGCGCTAGGCTCGACGGCGGAGGAGTCGCGGCTCAAGGTCACGACCGATTCCTGGGACACGACGGCAATCACGGGTCTTGCCGCGAACGCGATCTTCGGCGCGAGCGGCTGGCTCAGCCGGGTGCTGGCGACGGGCACTTTGTACGGCAGCGATCCCACCTCCGGCGTCATCGGCGGGGAGGTGTCGCGCGGCGAGCGGTTCGACCTGAACCGCGCCCTTGCAGCGGGGATCACGGGCACGAACGACCCGAACTGGCTCACGCAGCGACAGGCCTATTTCAAGGATCTCTACACGCTGCTAGTCGCTCTGGCCGAAGGCTCGAGCCAGACGGTGTCGCCGACCGACGCGGCCGCCTACGCCCAATGGGCCGCCAATGTCGTCGAGTTTCGCGACGCGGATTCAACCTGCACGATGTTCGAATACGACACGAATCCGCGGAATGGTTGGCTTGCGACGTCCGGGACTGAGCGTCGCGTCGTGTGGGGCGTGGAGCGCCCCGAGATCGTCATCGTCGAGACGCTGGCCTGGGAGAATGTCGATTCCGGAACGACGGGCGGCCTGTTCATCACGCTGCATCGGCCGTGGAACGCGAGGGCCCACGCGAAAAACTCCGGCACGGTGTCGGAGATCCCCGCGGAGCCTTGCGACCTGGCCTTCGATAATCGCACGAGTGGGACCGGCGCCCCGACCAACGTCGTGGATCTCGGCAAGAAAGCGGGCGCGGGCGTGCGGATCGCACCCAACTCCCTGTACGACAATGTATCCAGTACGCAGTGGCCTATTTGGCGCCTGCGGATCGTCGGCGGCGGCACGACGGAATATGTTCGCTTCGACATGGGCACCGATGCCATGGCCGGGACCGTAGGTCCGGCGTTTGGCGTGGATGCGTTAAGCGTGAGCGGAAGTCTCGGGGACAAGAAGCCGAAAATGGCCGCCGACTCCACGCTCACGCTCCACGGCGCCACTGCGCTCCGCTGGACCACGATTAGCCTGACCGGCACGACGACCGGTACGCTGACGGTGGCTGTGGCCTCGGGATCGTCGTGCGCAATGTCCGGCTCCAAAGGAGGCCTGCGCGTGCCGGGAACAGTCGTGACTGGTTCCGCCAGCCGGACGGCCGTGATTCACCTCGAACGTCTGGCCGATCCCGCGGGCACCGTGAGCCAGGCGGTGTGGGATGCCGATCAGTCGCCCGCGGCGACCGGGACCGGAACGTTCACGCAGCGGTATCTGGTCGTCGATTCGAGCACAGTGACGGTCTGGAACACCGGCACGACCGGGCATCATCCTTTGCCGGCCAGCCACACGCTTCGCGGCGCGAGGAGGGCGATTGACCATCCGCAACAGGGCTTCTGGCGGCCGGTCACCGAGGCTTCCGGCACGATCACCATCCCGCCGCCGCCCAACCCAGCCAATCATTCATTGCCGAACCTCGTCACCGGCGCGAGCGCAACCAACGTGGCATGGTTGCCCTGGCCGAACCGCCCGTTTATCAGCGCCGCCGAATTGCTGCTCGTTCCTCAGGGCTCGGCGATCGAAATCCTCCAAAACTACCGCCGGCTCACGCCGGCTGAGTCGGGAACCATCGGGCTCGGGCAGGGGGTTCCCGTTCCGCTGGCGCTGCTCCTCGACGCCGTGCACGTGCCCACGAGGTTCGCCGGCATCCATGCCTCGGGCACGGGCAATCTGGGGGGAGCCAATCCTCTCGACG
Organism: Pirellulales bacterium; assembly: GCA_044336965.1. GTDB lineage: Bacteria > Planctomycetota > Planctomycetia > Pirellulales > UBA1268 > CAMCQY01. The sequence goes on from JBIIOL010000221.1 coordinate 4,996, forward strand.
TCGGCCTCAACCTGGGCGTGTTCACGGCGAACCAGGTGTCGGCGTTCCGCGAGCCGGGTCGGGTGAATCTCAACACGGTGACCGGGTCGGACGTCTGGAACACGGTCGTGGGAGGGCCGCTCGATGCCGCGGTGGTGTCGGGAACGACCGCCAGGCTGGGCATGTTTGCAACCGGCGCCTCGCTGGCCACGCTCAACCCGGCCGGCTCCCTCTTCGACATCCTGAGAGCGGTGAACCCGGCCGGCGGGACGGTCGTGTCCGACACCTCGACGCTCGTGTCAGGCAGTCGAGCACCCATGCCGACCGGCGTGCTCGCCTGGGACGTGAATCCCATGCACGCTCTCTACACGGCGACCCGTCTCGCCAACACGACGACGCCGCGGTCGAACCTGTTCGCGATCTGGATCACGCTGCGGGAGAAGATCGACAACGACCCCGATTCGGTCCGCTACCGCCGCGGCTTCTACATCGTGGATCGGTCGATCCCCGTCGGGTTCTCGGAGGGCCAGGATCTCAACGTGTGGGATGCCGTCCGCCTGCGGAGGATCATCGAATGAGCATCCCCGGCCGCCGCCGGCGCGGCATGACGCTCGTGGAAATGCTCGTCGCCATGGTCGCGACGCTCATCCTGATGGCGGCAGTGGCCCAGGTGTTCGCGGCATTTGGTAGCGCGATCGCGGACAGCCGGGCCATCCTGGAGCTCGACGCGCGGATGCGATCGGCCGCCTGGCGGCTACGGAGCGACCTCGCGGGGATCACGGTGCGGCCGCTGCCTCCGGTGTCGCACGAGTCCGGCGAGGGCTACCTGGAAATCATCGAGGGCGCGGCCAAGGACTCGGACGCTTCGGAAGGGCTCGTCGTCGGCGGAGACCACGACGACGCCATCCTGTTCACGACCCGAAACAGCGACGAGCCGTT
>JBIIOL010000223.1:0-5875 GCA_044336965.1 Pirellulales bacterium
CACGATGATGACGTTTTTCGGATCGCCGCCCGATCTTCTTTCCAAACTCTCCATGGCGTCATCGATGACGCCCGCCCAGCCCTTGCCCGTCGTGCCGCTGGTTCCCTTTACCTTGCCAACGCCGCTCCTCAAGGTGCTCTGGTAGCCACCGACGTTGTAGAGCTTCTCCGCCCAGTCCGCGTAGACGTGCTTTTTGTCATCGACATCTTGGCCGCTGCCAGCAAACCAGATCGCACAGTTCTCTGCCATTGTTTCGGTCCTAAAATATTTTCGGCAAGGAACGGCTTCGCGGCCCTTGCAGGTCTGACAAAGATTTTTATACCCCAACTCGTGAAAGCACAAACACGCGGCTCTTCCACGGTTGCGTCTCTTGCCCACCCAGGCGTTCGATGACGCAGTATGGCTCGTTGCTCATGTCTTTCGGTGGCACCGAAGCGAGTCTTCCCGCTACACTCCGGCGATGAAGAGCATCATCGTCACCGGCTGCGATGCCAACTATTTTCATTTTGTCGAGGGGCTTGTCCGTTCGCTCCAGCAGTGGCCGCAACTGGCGGAACTGCCAGTCGGGCTGCTCGATTTCGGCCTTACGAATCCGCAGCGGCAGTGGCTCGTCGAGCAGGGGGTCGATGTCCGCCCCGGCGGCTGGGATTTCGAGTTTGCCAAGCGCGATGCCTGGGAGGCGGTGAAGCCCTGGTTCAAGGCGTATCTCTGCCGACCCCATCTGCGAAAGTATTTTCCTGGGTTCGATGTCTACTGCTGGCTCGATGCCGACACCTGGGTGCAACGGCCCGAGGCGATCGAACTGCTGCTGACATGCGCGGGCCGCGGCGGACTGGCCGCCGTGCCCGAAATCGACCGCAGCTACTCGAAATTCATCAGTAATCCTCTGGCATGGGAGTTCGAGGAGAAGGTTGCCATCCACTGCCTGGGCCCCGAAGTGGCGGCCCGGCTGCGGATGCTGCCCCACTTCAATGCCGGCGTCTTTGCCATGCGGCACGACGCCCCCCATTGGGAACACTATCGCGACTATCTGCAACAGGCGCTCAAGCGGGTCGACCCGGCAGACTCGATTTCACGGCTGGCCGAACAGGTGGCCTTCAATGCAGCCATCACGCTGCACGACGGTCTCACGCACCGGCTCCCGAGCACCGTGAACTGGATGTCGCTGTATTCGGTGCCGGCCTTCGACGTAACCAGCGAGCTGTTCGTCGAGCGGTGCCCGCCCCATCAGCCGATCGGGATCATGCACCTCACCGTCGATGTCGGCGTCAATCCGGTCACCGTCCCGGGTGTGGAATCTGGCGAGACCTGCCTGGCGATCCGCACACCGCTGACGTTTGCAGCACTCTCGGAGCTGCAGCAGTCGCTTCCCAAAATGCGCACGCTCATCGCCGAGAAGCGGTCGCAACCGGCGAGCGATTCTCAGCCGGCCCAGCAGCAGGCCGACTACGTCTCTCCCGGTCTCGAGCGGATCGATGCCGCGAGATTTTTCCCGCATCGCATGATCGGCGACCGTGCCGGCTGCTCCTGGCCGTATCTGCGGCGGGAGGTTCCCCACCACTGGTACTGCGATCGCCGCAGCCCAAAAGTCGGCTTTCTCAACGTCGACGAGGCACACGTTCTCTACAACCTGGCGGTCGAGTTCCGCGGCCGCCGAGCCCTCGAGATCGGCTGCTGGATGGGCTGGTCGGCCTGCCATCTGGCTCTGGCGGGGGTCGTGCTCGACGTCATCGACCCGGTGCTCGCACACCCGCAGCTGAGGGCTGCGGTCAGTGAATCGCTCGTCGCGGCCGGCGTGCACAATTCCGTCTACCTCATCGCCGGCGAGAGCCCGTATGCCGTGGGCGAGTTTGCCCGCAGAGAGGGCCGTCGCTGGTCGCTCTGCTTCATCGACGGCAACCATGACGGCCAGGCGCCGCTCCTCGATGCGCAGGTCTGCGAGCCGCTCATGGAGACCGACGCCGCGATCGTGTTCCACGACCTCGTCTCGCCCGACGTCACCGCCGGCCTCGCCTATCTCCGCGATCGCGGCTGGCAGACGAGAATCTATCAGACGATGCAGATCATGGGCGTCGCCTGGCGGGGCGCAGTCACCCCACCGCGACACACTCCCGATCCAGCCGTCGCATGGACGCTCCCCGAGCACCTCGCCGGATTTCAGCTGGCCGAACTGGCTGAAAAGCACGACGATGCGCGCGGCACAGTGGCCTCTCCCTGAGCGGAGATGTCGCGGACCATCCTCCACCAGCGCAGCCATGCATCCATCCCCGCGATCCATTCCTGTCATTCATCTCGGCTGGCAGATCACGCCTTGGACCGGCTGGGGACGGTATGGCCTGAATCTGGCCAGAGAATTGCAGCAGTGCGGATATGCGGTGGTTGTCGACGGCGTTGCCGAATCTCGGCATCTGTCTGCGGCCGAGCAGCAGTCGCTGGCCGGAATGACGATCGTTTCTGAACGATCGTCGGACGCCCCACCGATCCCGGTGGCCGTCTCCCTGCAGTCATTCGGCAATCGGGGAAGCTGCAGCCCGCGTTCGCCGGCCATTCAAGCGGAGCGGAGGGTTGGGGTCATCTTCAGCGAAGATACCCGCTGGCAGCCGGATGAAGTGGCGAGGCTCAACGAGTGTGAGGCTGTCATCGCTGGTTCCAGCTGGAATGCCGCCGTGCTCCGCGCCGCCGGCGTGCACAACGTGGCCACGATCCTGCAGGGCATCGCAGCAGATCTCTGGTGCCAGACCGCCCCAGACCCAGGCTTCGCAGAGCGGCTCGCCGGCCACTATCTCGTGTTTTCCGGCGGGAAGCTCGAGTTTCGCAAGGGACAGGATATTGTCGTCGCGGCCTTTCGCCGGTTTCACCGCCAGCATCCCGACGCCGTGCTGGTAACGGCCTGGCAAAACCCCTGGCCCCAAACGATGCTCGGCCTGGGGCTCGCCGGCTACGTGCATGGCCTGCCGCAGGTCGTGAAGGGGCCGGCAGGTGACGCGCTCGATCTCCACGCGTGGGCCGCCGCCCAGGGGATCGAAAGCGGTGCATTCGTCGATCTCGGTCTGCTCGCCGGCCACGAACTGCCGCGGTTTGTCAAAGCCTGCGATATGGCGGTGTTTGCCAATCGGGCCGAAGGGGGCACAAACCTCGTCGCCATGGAGTGCATCGCCGCCGGTCTGCCGACGGTGCTCAGCGGAAACACTGGCCACCTCGATCTGGTCGACTCCGCCACGATGCTCTCCAACCAGGGCCGTGTGCCGGAAGGCTGCCCCTTCTACCGCGAGACGACCGGCTGGGGAGAAACGAGTGTGGACGACCTCGTGGCCGCCATGGAGCAGGGCTACGCGCGGCGGCATGCGGCCCCGGGATCTCGTGCGGCGATCGAAGCCCGCGGCCGGGAATTCGCCGAGCGATTCTCGTGGGCCGAAAACGCCCGCCGCCTGCTCTCGCTGCTCAACCTGCCAGAAAACGCAGTGGCTGGCGGTCAGGCCGTGCCGTAACCTACGGCGATGAAGAGCATCATCGTCACCGGCTGCGATGCCAATTATTTTCATTTTGTCGAAGGGCTCGTCCGCTCGCTGCGGCAATGGCCGCAGCTGGCGGGGCTGCCAGTCGGCCTGCTCGATTTCGGCCTTGCGGATCCGCAGCGGCAGTGGCTCGTGGGGCAGGGGGTCGACGTCCGCCCCGGCGGCTGGGATTTTGAGTTTGCCAAGCGCGATGCCTGGGAGGCGGTGAAGCCTTGGTTCAAGGCGTATCTCTGCCGACCCCATCTGCGAAAGCATTTTCCTGGGTTCGATGTCTACTGCTGGCTCGATGCCGATACCTGGGTGCAACGGGCCGAGGCGATCGAACTGCTCCTCAAAACGGCGGCCCGCGGCGGACTGGCTGCGGTGCCCGAGATCGACCGCAGCTACACGAAGTTTGTCAGCAATCCGTCGGTGTGGCAGCTCGAATCGGAGGTGGCAGCCCACTGCTTCGGCCCCGAAATGGCCGCCCGACTGCGGATGCTGCCCCAATTCAATGCCGGCGTCTTTGCGATGCGGCATGATGCCCCCCACTGGGAACACTACCGCGACTATCTGCAGGTCGCCCTCGAGCGGGTCGACCCGGCCGATTATTTTTCACGGCTGGCCGAACAGGTGGCCTTCAATGCCGCCATCGCGTTTCACGACAGCCCCACGCACCGGCTTCCGAGCACCGTGAACTGGGTGGCCCTGCATGCATCACCGGCCTTCGACGTCGCCACGGGATTCTTCGTGGAGCCGTCTCCGCCCCACCAGCCGATCGGGATCATGCACCTCACCGCCGACGTCGCCGCCAATCCGCTCACCATTCCGGCCCTCGACGCCGGCGAGCCCTGCTTCCCCATTCGCACGCCGCTGTCGTTTGCGGGTCTCTTGGGACTGCAGCAGTCGCTGCCCCAGATCCGCGGCCTGATCGCCGAGCACCGGAAGACGCCGCCGGTCGTTCAGCCTCATTGACGGGGCCGCGGCCGCGGCTGACAGACACCCATGCTATCCGTGGTGTCGCGAAAGGCCTTCGCGAGACGCCGTGACCAGCGCGGGCAGTTGAATGCGGGCATGCGGCCGAAGCACCGCATGCACATCCGCGGGGAGCTGACGAATGCCGCCGAGCACGATCATCCCGCAGCAACGAACGAGCGGTTTGGCAACCGGCAGCGACACGGTCTTGATTCCCTGCAGGTAGAGGATGCCGTCATGCTCGGCGAGTGCCTCGGCGAGGGGGGCGTCGAGCACCTTCAGCCCGTTGAGATAGAGCTTCCCGGCATGGCAGGCAATCGCCCTGGCCGTCGCGGGGTCGATTTTCTCGAGGCCGTTGAGCGACAGCGGGCCACGGTGCTGCGCCAGCTCCAGCGCCACTTCCGGTGACAGCTCGCGCAGGCCGTTGAGCGCGAGGAAGTCGCGGTGCTTGGCGAGTTTTCTCGCCTCGTCTGGAGTGAGCGAGACCAGTTCCGGAAGCAGGAGCGGCACGGTGCCTTGCGATTCAGCTGCACTCCAGTCGGCCAACGCTCGAGCCACCTGCTCGCCCACCGTTTTCCAGTCTCCCGGCGTCGGCTGCCGGAACAGTCGCATCGTTGGATACCAGGGGCAGTCGTCGCGATCCACCATCCACCGCCAGTCGGCCACCTTCGGCAGCAACACCCACACCGGCACGCCGAGCGCGCCGGCCAGATGGGCTACGCCCGTGTCGCAGGTGATCAACAGATCGAGGTTCATGAGGATCGCCGCCGTTTCCACGAACGCCGCCTCACCATCTGCCGCCTCTGCCATCCCGCCGGCGTCGAAGACCGGTGGCCAGTCCGTGGCAGACGCAGCCATGTCCGCGAGCTGCTCCCGGCCGCCGCCGTGCTGCAGACTGACGAGCGAGATGCCCGCGCCAGAGGCCGCCTGCGCCATCTGGGCTACCTGAGCTACCGGGGCGAGCGCCTCGAGCGGCAGCGATCTTCCGGGCGCGATGCTTGTGTTGCCCTGCCAGTTGATCCCCACTTTTTTTCCGGGCAGTCGTTCCAGCTCCCGTCGCCAATGGTCGGTGCGGGCCGGATCGGCGGCGAGATAGGGGACCTCCGCGGGAATCGATTCCAGCCGCGTGCCCAACAGCCCCGGCAGGCTCATCAGCGAAGTGTAGACGTCAAACTCGGGCAGCGGTCCGTCGTCGGCCACAAAGCTGTCGATGCCTGCCATCGTGCTCAGCAGCGGAAAGAGCCGCCGGGGGCACGACACGATCACCCGCCCGCCGGCCTGCTTCACGTGCGGGCAGTATCGAATGAATTGCAGCGTGTCACCGAGCCCCTGCTCAACCGTGAGGAGGATCGTGCGGCCCGCGAGCGGCCCGCCGTCCCAGCGAGGGTGCATCAGCGCCCGCACGG
>JBIIOL010000224.1:0-5860 GCA_044336965.1 Pirellulales bacterium
CAAGGTCATACATCTCCGGCAGATGGCGGTCGGCCGTGCCGTCGCCGTGTGGATAGTGCACGAACTTGAAGCGGTCGGTGCGGATGCCACGGATATTGGGCGTGTAGGGAAACTGTTTCTCGTAGTTGTATTCGTAGAGCCAGGCGGTGCGCCAGTCGGGATCGCCCTCGTTGCAGAGCGTCTTCCACGAGCGGCCGTGAGTCTTTTCAATCACTGGCGCCCTGCAGAGGTCGAGCACGCTCGGGGCGATGTCTTCCGTGACCACTTGTTGCTCCACGACCTTCCCGGCGGGCAGCCCCGGACCGCGGGCGATGATCGGAATCCGGATGCTCGGCTCGTGCATCGTCCGCTTGTCGACCATGCCGTGCTCGCCTTCGAGCAGGCCGTTGTCGCCCATGAAGATGATGAGCGTGTTGTCCAACTGGCCGCGTGAGTCGAGCAGCTGCACAAGCCGGCCCACGCTGTCGTCGACGCTCAGGACCGTGCCCCAGTAGGCATGAACCATGTTTTCGAAGTCTTTCACCCCCTCGGGCCGCGTGTCGGGAAATTGCTTCCGCCATTCGAAGAGCGGGCCGTAGATGCCGTGCCAGGTGGGGAGCCGCTGCCGAATCCAGTCGGGCTGGCCGTCGAGGTGGAGGGCACTCTGTGGATAGGGCACGCGGACGTCGTCGAACGTGTGCTGGTATTGCTCCTCGGGGAAATAGAAGGAGTGCGGCGCCTTGTGGCCGAGGCAGAGGGCCCAGGGTTTTCCGGCCGGCTGCTTTGCAAGCCAGTCGGCGGCGTAGTCGGTGACCACGGTGGTGTAGTAGCCCTTGGGCGTTTCGCGGCGGTCGCCGTTGACGTTCCACTCGGTGTCGAAGTATTTGCCCTGTCCCTTGTGGCTCACGAACCAGTCGAAGCCGGGGCGAGGGGAGTCGTTGTCCTCACCCATGTGCCACTTGCCGCAGTAGCCAGTCGCGTAGCCCTGCTCACGGAGCTGGCCGGGCCAGTGGGGCAGGGTGGGGGGAAGTTCGGTGAAGTTGTTGCGGACACCGTGGGCATGGGCGTAGAGGCCGGTGAGGATGCTCGCGCGGCTGGGCGAGCAGAGCGACGTCGTGCAGAAACCGCTCGTGAACCGCACGCCACTGGCGGCGAGGCGGTCGATATGGGGCGTCTTCACGTGCTTCGAGCCGTAGCAGCCCAGGGCATCGGGCCGGAGATCGTCGCAGAGGATGAAGAGGACGTTCGGCCGGGGCGCGGGCTCCGCGGCGAATGGTGATGCCGCTGCGAGGAACATGGCCAGCGAGGCCACGAGGATGGCAAAAAGGGCATTGTTCATGGGCGAAAGTCTACCGCGGTGACGCTATCATGCACATCGTGCGAGTCGCGGTTGGACATGTTGTCAAAGGTCGTTGCATGAGCATGAGGCTGCTTTGTTTCGGGGCCGTGTTGCTGGCTCTCTGTGTGCCGCGGAGCGTGAGGGCTGCCGCACCAATCGTGCCGGGTTTCGAACGGTATGGCCGGTCGGCGAGCGATCCCGCGGCAGCCATCGAGAGCGGGCTCCTGCTGCTCGGCGAACTCGGCTGCGTGAACTGTCACGCCGTCGGCAAGGAACCGGCCACGCACCTGCTGCCCAAGCAGGGGCCTTTGCTCGACAAGGTCGGCGGGCGGCTCAGGCCGGAGTGGATCGTCGACTATCTGAAACAGCCCCATGCCCTGAAACCGGGCACGACGATGCCGCATGTGCTCGCCGGCCTTCCCGACGGTGAACGCGACCGTGTGGCGAGGGCGATCGCCCACTTTCTCGTCGTGACGGGAGCCGTCGACAACGGGCCGCTTGCGGAGTCGAACAATTCGAATGCTGCAGAAGGGCGGAACATCTACAAGCAGGCCGGCTGCGCCGTCTGCCATGGGGCCCGCGAGAAAAACGCGACGCTTCTGCCCGACCAGATGCCGCTGGTCGATCTCGACAAAAAATGGTCGCCGCGGGCTCTCGACGAGTTTCTCAAGAACCCGTTCCATGTTCGGCCATCGAGCCGCATGCCGGCCCTGCCGCTCAAGGACCAGGACCGCCGGCACGTCGTCGCCAGCCCAGCCTGCTCGGCGAGGCGAAGGCACCGACGGCGACTGAATTCAAAGCCGATCCGACGCTTCTCGAGGAGGGGCGGGCGGCATTCGCCGCCGTGGGCTGCGCCAGTTGCCACGAACTGAAAGGCTTCGATGGCAAGCGGATCGAGTCGGCTGCGAAGCCAAAGCCGCTTGCGGAACTCATGGCGCTGGATGGCGGCTGCCTTGCGACGGCTACGCGGAAGGGTGTTCCGCATTATCCGCTCGACGACGCCCAGCGGTCGGCCGTCACGGCGGCGATCGGCTGGCTCAGATCGCCGGCGGCGGAGTCTGCGCCTGCCCGCGAACGGACCATCGATCGCATGCTGACGGCCCTCAACTGCTACGCCTGCCACAACCGCGACGGTCGCGGAGGGACCATCCCGGCGGTCGCCGCCACCGACGAGGACGGGGAGCCGATCCTCAGGGATGCCGCCCGAGACGCGATGTTCACGAGCGGGGTGCAGGAAATGGGTGACGAGGGCCGCCTGCCCCCGACGCTCACTGGCGTCGGCGACAAGCTCACGTCTGGTTTTCTCCGCGAGGTTCTCGTCGAAGGGGGCAAGGATCGCGGTGCCTCCATGCACACGCTGATGCCGAAGTGGCATACGACAGTGGCCGAGCCTTTGGCGAAACTGCTCGCGGAGGATGTGAAGACGCCGGTGCCGGTGCCCGCACTCGCCGGCCACTCCGAGTTGGAGATCGAAGAGCAGGGGAGGGGGCTCGTGGGATCGAAGTCGCTGGGATGCATCAAGTGCCATTCGTTCGGCGGCGACAAGGGGCAGAGCCTCGGCGTGATCGACCTGGTGCGGATGCCCAAGCGGCTGCGGCACGAGTGGTTTCTCGCCTACGTGGCCAATCCGCAGCAGTTTCGGCCGGGCACGCGGATGCCGGCCGCCTGGCCCGAGGGAAAGACGTTCTATCCCGATGTGCTCGACGGCACCGCAGCCGGTCAGATCGAGGGAGTGTGGCGGTATCTCGCCGGCGCGAAGCCGCGGCCGCCCATCGGGGCCAGCGCCCACCCGATCGAACTCGTGCCGACGGATCGCCCCATCATCTATCGCAACTTCATCGAAGGGGCGGGGACGCGGGCGATCGCCGTGGGCTATCCCGACAAGGTGCACGTCGCCTGGGATGCCGAGGCACTACGGCTCGCCCTGGTGTGGCGAGGCGCGTTCATTGACACGGGCAGGCACTGGACCGGCCGTGGGCAGGGATTCCAGTCGCCGCTCGGCGACGGTGTGTTCACGCCCGATGCGGCACCATCGATCGCCGTGCTTGCCAGCCCCGAATTGCCATGGCCGGTGGCGACTGGCGGCAAACCCGACACTGGCCGCCAAGATCGCCCCCGGTTCCGCGGATACTCGCTCGATGCGCAGGGTCGGCCCACCTTCAACTGGTCGAGTGACGGCATGCGGATCAGTGAGAAAATCGAGCCGGTCGTCGTGGACGGGAAGACGATCGTCCGCCGCATGATCCGGCTGGCCGGTCGGCCGGCCGCTGGCGAGGCATTTTTTCGCGTAGCGGTCGCGAGCAAAGTCGACGAGGGCGACAGCGGCTGGCTGCGGATCGACGACACGTGGCGGGTGCGGGTGAGCGGGGCTGGCGCCGGGCCGGCAGCCAGCCGCACCGCTGACGGCAAGACGGAGGTTCGCCGGCCCATCGTGTGGAGCGTCGGCGATGAGGCCGAATTCGTGGAGGAACTGTCATGGTGAGACTCATGGTGCGATCGATGCTTGCGGGACTGTGCTTGGGGATCGCGTGGGCCACCGTGGCACCGGCCGCCGAGCCGCCGGCGAAGCCTGAGGAGAAAGACTTCTACGTGATCGATGCAGTTGAGATTCCCACCGAGGCACACCTGGAGGTGGGGGCGCTGGAATGGATTCCGGACGGCAGGCTCGCCGTCGCCAGTCGCCGCGGCGAAGTCTGGATCACGAGCGATCCCGCCGCCGGGAAACCGCGGTGGCAGCGGTTTGCCCACGGCCTGCATGAGGTGCTCGGCCTCGCCTGGCGGGACGGCTGGCTCTACGTGACGCAGCGGCCGGAGGTCAGCCGTCTCCGCGACACCAGCGGCGATGGCGTGGCCGACGACTACGAAACCGTGAGCGACGGCTGGGGCGTGTCGGGCGACTACCACGAGTATGCCTTTGGCTCGAAGTTCGATCGCGACGGCAACCTCTGGATCGTCCTCTGCCTGACCGGCAGCTACAACAGCGACGTGCCCTTTCGTGGATGGGCCGTCCGCGTCACGCCCGATGGCCGCATGATCCCCACGACCTCCGGCGTGCGGTCGCCCGGCGGCATCGGCTTCGACGGCAATGGAAACGTGCTCTACACCGACAACCAGGGCCCGTGGAACGGTGCCTGCTCGCTCAAACACCTCGTGCCCGGCGATTTCGTCGGCCACCCCGGCGGCTTCAAGTGGTATGAGTTCGCGCCCGATCTCGAGAAGCCCGAAGAGCCGAAGAGCGGCAGCCGCTGGGCTACCGAGGTGCAGCGGATCCCGCGGCTGCGGCCCCCCGCCGTGGTGTTGCCCTACGACACGATGGGCAAGAGCGCCGGCGGCGTGGCCTGCGATGCCACAGCCGGGAAGTTCGGACCGTTCGGCGGGCAGGTGTTCGTGACCGACCAGTCGCACTCGATCGTCATGCGTTGCTTCCTCGAGACGATCGATGGAGTGATGCAGGGGAGCTGCTTCCGGTTTCGCGAGGGCTTCAGGAGCGGATCGCTGGCGTTGCAGTTCGCACCCGATGGCTCTCTCTATGTCGGCGGCACGAACCGTGGATGGGGATCCCGCGGTGCGGGCGACTTCGCGCTCGAGCGAGTGACGTGGTCAGGCAAGACGCCGTTCGAGATCCTCGCCATGCGGGTCGTGCCGGGCGGCTTCGAGCTTGAGTTCACGGAGCCGGTCGATCCGCAGACGGCGGCCAACCCGGCAAGCTACGCCGCCAAGGGATTCACCTACATCTACCAGTCGAGCTACGGCAGCCCTGTCGTCGACGAGGAGCCATGTCCCATCGAGAAGGCGGAGCCGACCGCCGATGGCAGACGGGTGCGGCTCACGCTGGGCAACCTCCGCGAGGGCGTGATCCACGAACTCAAGGCGGCCGGGGTTCGTAGCACGGCCGGCCTGCCGCTGCTGCACGACACCGGCTGGTACACGCTCAACCGCTTGGCGAAATAAAAGCCCCGGGCACGAGGCCAGATCCCGTCGCTTGCGCTCAGGGCTTGTATGGGGGCACGAGGCCAGATCCCGTCGCTTGCGCTCAGGGCTTGTATGCGGGCGTGATACAAGCCCCCGGCGCCAGCCGGGGGATGAGTCATTTCACCCGCGGCCCATTTCGGGCCGGGCGAACACGAGCCTGCCGGCGGTGGTCTGCAGGGTGCTCGTCACGCTCACGTGGATCGTGCGACCAATCTGGTCGCGGGCCTGCTCCACCACCACCATCGTGCCGTCTTCGAGATAGCCCACGCCCTGCCCGGGCTCCTCGCCGGGCTTCACGAGACGCACGTCGAGCAGGTCGCCGGGCACGAACACCGGTCGCAGCGCGAGTGCCAGATCGTTGACATTGATCGCCTGTACGCTCCGCACACCCGCGATCTTCATCACGTTGGGGTCGGCCGTCACGATGCGTCCACCGAGATCGGCAGCCATCCCCACCACCCGCGATTCGGTGGTGGCGTCGACATCGTCGTCGTTGTGCGGGGGCATCACCTCCAACTCGATCGCTTTCCCCGCGCGGAGGCGGGCCAGCACGTCGAGGCCCCGTCGGCC
>JBIIOL010000010.1:0-18906 GCA_044336965.1 Pirellulales bacterium
TCCTGGCAGATCATGCCCAACAACCTCATCTACACGAGCTACCTCGCCGGGCCGAAGGAACCGCGGATTGGCACCGTGATGTATCGCGACACCGCGAGCGATCCCCTGAACCCGAGCATCTCAAACGGCACGCTGTGGGACACCACGCTCGGCGGCCGGGCCTCGATCCTCCGCTACGGCTCCGACCCTGTGCTCCATCCGCAGGGCTTCGAGGTGCAGATCGAGGGCGCGGCGTTCGTGCGGCTCGATCCGCAGGATGACCGCGATCTGCGGAGCGGCGACTACCGCTTCGGCGTGCCCCTTGTCTACGGCGTCGGACGCTGGCAGACGAAGCTCGCCTACTACCACAACAGCGCCCACCTCGGCGACGAGGCGATGCTCAAGTATCCGGACTTTCCACGGGTCAATTACGTCCGAGACTGCATCGTCTGGGGCAATTCCTACTACCTTTTCGACTGGCTTCGACTTTACGGCGAAGTTGGCTACTCGTTCTTCAATTCCGGCGGCTCAGAACCCTGGGAATTTCAGTATGGCACGGAACTGATTCAGGCGCGGCCCACCGGTATTCACGGCGCGCCGTTCTTCGCCATCAACGGCATCTCGCGACAGGAGCTCGACTGGGGCGGGAATGTCTGCGCGCAGGCCGGCTGGGCATGGCGAGGCCGACGCAGCGAGAAGCTGTTCCGGATCGGTTTCGAGTACCTGTATGGATCCGATCCGCAATTTGAGTTCACGTTCTACAGCCAGAACCGCTACGGCGTCGGCATGTGGTATGACTTCTGATCACACGGCAAGGCTCGGCATCGTGCCGAGCGGGTAGAATCCACGGTTCCATGCCACTGCTTGCGATCGAAACCACGTGCGACGAAACGGCGGCCGCGATCATCTCGCGTGATCGCACCGTGCTGTCGAGTGTCGTGGCGAGCCAGGAACTGCTCCACGCACGGTGGCGCGGCGTCGTGCCGGAGGTGGCCTCCCGGGCCCACGTCGAACGGATCATTCCGGTGATCGATGAGGCGCTGACGCGGGCCGGCATCAGCCGAGCCGACCTCGTCGCCGTGGCCGTCGCAGTCAGGCCCGGGCTCGTCGGCTCGCTGCTGGTGGGGCTGTCGGCCGGAAAGGCGATCGCGGCCGCACTCGCCATTCCCATCGTTGGCTATGACCACGTCGCTGCGCACCTCTACGCCTGCAACTTGGCGCACGGCGAACGGATGCGCTACCCGTGTGTGGGGCTGGTGGCCAGTGGCGGCCACACATCGCTGTTCCTCGTCCGTGGGCCGACCGATTTGCAGCGGTTGGGCGGCACGATCGACGACGCGGCCGGCGAAGCCTTCGACAAGGCGGCGAGTGTGTTGGGCCTTGGCTATCCGGGGGGGCCGCAGATCGAGGCCGCCGCCGTCGGCGGCAATCCCAAGGCGCATCGGCTGCCTCGGCCACTTGCGAACGACCACGAGCGACTCGACCTCAGCTTCAGCGGTCTGAAGACGGCGCTCCGCTATCTCGTGCGGCCGCCGGGCGCGCCCGCCGATGTGCCCGTCCCTCAGGGAAGAGCGCTCGCCGACCTTGCTGCGTCATTCCAGCAGGCAGCGATCGATTCGATCCTTGCGAAGCTCTCCCTCGCACTCGATCGTACCGGCTGCAGGGTGCTGGCGATCGGGGGCGGCGTGACGGCGAACACGCTCCTTCGCGAATCGGTGGAACGATTGGGACGCCAGCGTGGCATCGATGTGCTCATACCCCCTCGGTCGTTGTGCACCGACAACGCGGCGATGGGGGCGATCGCATGGGAACGTCTCGAACGCGGCGAGAACGACGGCCTCGCGCTCGACGTGCTCCCCGGTACCGATCGCTCCGCCGCCCGCCGAAAGATGGCGTAGGCTAAAACGACGAGAACTGCTCGAACTCGTCGTAGGGGCGGTGTTCAAGGTTGACGAACCGGGTGAATTCGTGCTGCCAGAGCAGCTTGATGTCGCCGATGGGACCATTGCGCTGCTTGGCGATGATGATTTCCGCCTGCCCCTTGACCCGCTCCCGGTCCTCGTCGGTCGTCTGGTAATACTCCTCGCGGTGCACGAACATCACGACGTCCGCGTCCTGCTCGATGGCGCCCGATTCACGCAGGTGGTTGAGGCGGGGACGGTTGTCCCGCGAGACCTCCGCCTGCCGGTTCAGCTGCGCCAGGCAGAGCACCGGCACGTCGAGTTCGCGCGACATCGTCTTGAGACGACGGGCAATCTTCGCGACCTGCTCCTGCCGCGGATCCCGCGGATTGTCGGGCTCGATGAGCTGGAGATAGTCGATCACGATCAGCGACAGGCCCTGCTTGCGCTTGAGTCGCCGGGCCACTGCGGCGATTTCCGTAAGCGTGCGGCCCGGAGTGTCGTCGATGTAGAGTGGCGACGAACTGATCTCGGCCGACTTCTGCACCAGTCGCCGACGGTCTTCCTGCGAGATCGTGCCGTTGCGGAGCCGTTGGCCATTCACCTGCGCCGCTGAGCAGAGCAGACGATCCGCCAGTTCGAGGCATGCCATTTCGAGGCTCACGAACAGGGCCGGTTGCTTGGTGCCGATGGCGACGTTCTCGGCGATGTTCATCGCGAAGGCGGTTTTTCCCATACTGGGCCGGGCCGCCAGGATGATCAATTCCGAGTTGTGCAGGCCTCCGCAGAGCGAGTCGAGTTCGGTGAACCCGGTTTCCACGCCGCCCAGCGCATGCTCGTGCTTCATCCGCGCATCCATGCGAATCATCACTTCCTCGAGCACGGCCTCGATCGGCTTTGCCTCCGCCGAGCTGCGGTGCTCGAGGATCTGGAAGATCTTTGCCTCGGCCCGCGCCACGAGTTCGCGGGGCTCGTCGGAGGCGTCGTACGCATCTCGCAGAATGTCGGTGCTCGCATCGATCAACGAACGGAGCATCGACTTGTCGCGAACGATCTGGGCGTAGTGGGTAGCGTGGGCGGCGTGCGGCACCGCCTCGAGAATTTCGGCGATGGCGGCCGCACCGCCGACGCGATCGAGATCCCCCTGCGTGCGCAGCCGGTCGACCACGATCGTGACGTCGATCCGCTTGCCCGAGTCGTGGAGATCGAGCAGGTGGCGATAGAGCACCTGATGAGTTTCGTCGGCAAAGTCCTCCGGCCGGATGACCAGTGCGATATCGTCGCAGACGTCGGGCTTCAAAAGGATGCTGCCGAGCACCGCCCGTTCGGCATCGACGTTTGCCGGACGTTCCCGGGATTCGAGTGGGGCAGCCGAAGCCGATCCACCGCCAGACCCGTCATCACCACGTCGCCGGCGGCGCTCCTGCGACCGCTGCCCGGACTGGTGCTTGTCGGAGAACTCCCGACGTGAAGAATCCCTTGCCGCGGTGTCGCGCGGTGCAGCCATACGACAGCCTCCCTGTTTGTGGCCCAAAGACAGTATTGTGGCCTGAAGACAATACTGTGCCTGAAGACAGTATGTGGCCCGACGCAGCCCAAAGCCCTCAGGCAGCCAATCCCATGGCAGCCCGATCCGGCAGACGCATTCCGGCCAATTACTTCGCGGCGGTCTCGCTGCTCGAAGGCACGACCCAAACCTTCAGATCCCCCTCCACCTCGGCGGCCAGTCGGACGCGTACGGTGTAGAGGCCCACTTCCTTCAGCGGCCCCTGCAGGATGATCTGGTCGGGCGTGACCATCAGATCCTGCTGCTTGAGCGACCGGGATATCTCGGTCGACCCGACCGAGCCGTAGAGATGGCCTTCGTCATTGGCATTCGCCTCGATCGTAACGCTCGTACGGACGAGTTCGGCGAGCACGCTTCGCAGGCCCGCCAGACGCTCACGGGCGATCTCGTCGAGCTTGGCTCGATGCTTCTCCACCATCCGCTTGTGATGCTCGGTGGCGACGGTCGCCAGCCCCTGCGGGATGAGGTAGTTGTAGGCGAAGCCCCGCTTCACCTCGACCACTTCACCCTGCTTGCCGAGGTGTTCGACGTTGTGCACGAGCAGCAGTTCGATACCCCCGCGTGGTCCCTTGGGAAGCCGCGAAGTGGCTGGCACGCGAATGGTTGGCAGATCTCGAACGGGCATCACTGAACTCCTGTCGAATGGGTCGTGGATGGATGAAGTGGATGGAGCAATAGTCGATGTTCGATGTTGGCGGGTTGGTTGCTCAAAACGGGATGTCATCGTCGCCGCCGCCGCGGCTGTCGACACTGGCGCCGATGTCGCCTCCGACATCATACCCGCCGCTCTGGTCATATTCATCGGCAGGGGCATTCGCCGGGCCGCCCCGGCCTGGGGCTGCCGGACGCGCGCGTCCACGGGGGGCATCGCCGCCGGATCGGGCTTCGCCGGCACGGCCACCCAGCAGCTGCATACGTTCGCACACAACACGCAGCTTGGAATTCTTTTTGCCGTCCTTTTCCCAGGTGTCGAGTTTGAGTCGGCCATCGATCAGCAGCGGGGAGCCCTTGGTGACGTATTCCCCGGCGATCTCGGCCGTGCGACCCCAGAGTGTGACGTCCACGAACGTGGTCTCCTCGACCCATTCGCCGGTTGCCGTCTTACGGCGGTCGTTCACGGCCAGTCCGATATCGGTGACTGCCGTTCCATTGGCGATGTAGCGGAGTTCCGGGTCCCGAGTCACGTTGCCAAGCAGGATAACCTTATTAAAGCTGGCCATGACGCACGCCTCCTTTGCTGGGATGTCTCGAAGAGATGAACGGATGTACAACGGTCACGACAGGATAGCCCTTGTCTGCTGTCGTTGCAAGCGTCGGCATCCCGGCCAGCCTGCAATATCCCGTAGCAGTTGAATGCCGGGGATGAACTCGTTCACTCCGCCTCGCCTGCTTCGACGACCTCGCCGCCGCTCACCGGACCTGCTGCCACGGGAGCCGCGGCACGACGCGGTGCCGCGTCACCGGCCAACGCGTGCTGCACGAGGGCGTCGGCGATCCGCGGGTCGACCCGAAGCACCAGTTTGCGGATGATGTCGTCGGTGATCTCGCACTGGCGTTCCAGGGCCGTCAGGTTGCCGCCTTCCATGCGGAAATAGGTCAGCCAATAGACGCCCTTCTTGTGGCCCTTGATCGGGTAGGCGAGCTTGCGCTCGTCCCACAGGCGGGCAGCCAGAATCGTGCCCCCATTTTGCGTGATGATGTCGGCCACCTGCTGGGCTGAGGCCGCCGGGTCGCGGGAGTATTTGGACGGATCGAGAATGAACATTCCCTCATAAACCTGCATGTCGTGTGCGCTCCAAAAGTCGTGGGTCGTGGGTCGTGGGTCGTGGGTCTGTGAATGGTCGTCTGTCAGTTGTTCGTTCGGTGGTCGCAGTCTCAGTTGTAACGGTTCATGGCCGCTTGGATGCCCAGCGCCAGCCACTCCTCCGCGGCGTCGGCTGCCCGCTCGAGCAGGCAGTCAACCGCCTCCCGCTCTGATTTCGCAAACTTCCCCAGGACAAAATCGGCCGACTTCCAGCCGGCAGGCATCGGGCCGATGCCCACCCGCAGGCGAGGAACGGACGGACCGCCCAATCGGGCAAGCACGTCTGAGAGACCGTTTTGACCCCCGGCCGAACCGCTGGAACGCAGCCGGATCGTGTCGGTGGAAAGCTGAAAATCATCGCAAATCACCAGGATGTCACTATCGTCGATCTTGTAGAAGTCTCGTGCAGCCAGCACGCTCGTGCCACTGAGGTTCATCCATGTCAGCGGCCAAAGCAAGAGGGCGGGGCAGCCTCGCAATGTCGCCTGGACCGTTTCGCCCTGAAACCGCGACCGGCGCACAGGAGAACCGGCTCGCTTTGCAAGGATCTCCAGAACGTCGAAGCCGACGTTGTGGCGTGTGCCCTCGTAGCTGCGTCCCGGGTTGCCCAAGCCCACCAAGAGTTTCACGTGTGGTTGCCGGGAAGCATTGGCGGCGGTTCACGCCGCCAGCGTCACGACTTCTCCGCTTCGGCCTCTCCTTCCTCGGCCGGCTTGCGGCCAATCAGTTCTGGTTCGACGCCGGCCGCCGAGGCCTCCTCGGCCTTGTCGACGGGGACGGTGCAGCTGACGACAGCCTCGTCCGCATCGGCGAGCGGCTTCGCTCCGGCCGGCAGTTCGAGGTCGTGCACCTTGATCGTGCCGCCGAGTTGGAGCTTTCCAACCGCGACGTGGATCTTTTCGGGAACCGCGTCGGCCCTGCACTCGAGTTCGATTTCATGCATGACGAGGCTGACCACGCCGCCGGCACGCTGGCCGGGGCACTCGCCCTTGAGATCGACCGGGACCTTCACCTTCACGCGATCCGTGGCACTGACCCGCAGGAAGTCGATGTGGAGCGGATCGACGCCGAACGTGTCCCACTGCAGTTCGCGGATCAAGGCGCCGGTTTTCACGGCCCCCTTCAGCTCGACGATGCGGCTGCCGTGCCGGACAGCGGCCTCGACGGCTTCTCTCGTGACGACGAGATCGACGCACTTTTCGCCGTGGCCGTAGAGCACCGCGGGCACCATGCCCTGGTTGCGCAACCGGCGGCTCTCACGGCTGCCCGTGGCCTTGCGAAGCTTGACTTCAATGGAATCGCTCATGGGAACTCCTCTCGGAAAGGGTGCCATTTTGCCATGGGACGGCCGTTCCGCAAGCCGAGTTCATTCTCTCCCGGCAGACACGTGTTTTGCGGGGCGTGGGAGGCTGTTTCGGGGCCTTTTGCCGGCCTGGGCGGCAGGCGGCTGCTCACTGGAACATCATGCTCACCGACTCGTTGCGGTGAATCCGCTTGATGGCCTGGCCGAGCAGGCTGGCGACCGAGAGCACGGTGATGTTGGGGAGCGATTTTTCCGGCGGCAGTGGGATCGAGTCGGTGATGATGATGCCCGCGAAGGGGGCGGCCTTGAGTCGCTCGATTGCCGGACCGACGAGCAGGCCGTGGGTGGCCGCGGCGTAGATCGCCTTGGCGCCGTGTCTGTGCACCACCTCGGCCGCGGAGCAGATCGAGCCGGCCGTGCTGATCATGTCGTCGAACATCAGCGCGATCTTTCCCGACACGTCCGCGCCGATGACATTCGTGCTCTTGGTCGTGTCGGCGCTCAGCCGTCGCTTGTCGACGATGGCCAGTGGCACGCCGAGATGGCTGGCGTGGCCGACGGCCCGCTTGATGCCGCCCGCGTCGGCGCTCACCACCACCAGTTCGTCGTGTGGCAGATCCATCGTCTGCAGGTGGTTGTTGAGCACGGGCGCGGCGTAGAGGTGATCCACGGGCACGTCGAAAAAGCCCTGGATCTGAGCGGCATGCAGGTCCATGGCGAGCACCCGGTCGGCGCCCGCCCGGGTGATCAGGTTGGCAACGAGCTTGGCCGTGATCGGCACGCGGCCGGCATCCTTGCGGTCCTGGCGGGCGTATCCGAAATAGGGGATCACCGCCGTGAGCCGGTAGGAACTGGCCCGCTTGAAACTGTCGATCATCACGAGCAGTTCCATCAGGTTTTCGTTCACTGGCGGGCAGGTGGGCTGCACGATGAACACGTCGCGGCCACGGACATCCTCGTCGATCTTGCAGGAGATTTCGCCGTCGGGGAATCGCCCCATGGAGATCTTGCCCATGGGCAGGTTCAGGTAGCGGCAGATGTCCTGCGTGAGCGGCACGTTGGCGGGGCCGCAGAAGATCTTGAGGTCGTTCATCGGTACATCCTGCGGGCGTGGTCGGCGGAGGCTGGTGACGCACCGTCACTGTGACCGGGGGGGGGCTGTTCTTCAAGCCGATGCCGGTCTCGGTGCGGCGCCATGACGACTCCGGTGCAACGCCCGACAACCTGCCAGCCGGTCTCCCAAATCGCGCAGGCCGTAAGGTCGGAGCCGACCGCGGCTGAAGGTGAGCCGACGCGGGGATTCCCTTTGGAATGGATGGGGCCCATCTGTCGAGAAAACAGGTGAGCGGGTTGTTTCGTTGCCGACGCACATTGGACGGGTAGGCCGCGAGGGCGGTCCTTGAGACTGCGGTGAGGGGGACGGCAGATCATGGCTGAGGTGCACACTGCCGGGACGGCCGCGGATGGCGTTCGCTGGATCAGAGCGGCTGGCCTGCAGCTGGCCTTCATCGCGATCACGCTGGCCACGCTCAGTCGGCCGGTGGCGGCCCAGCCACCGCAGCCACAGACGGTTCCTGCCGCGCCGACGACGCCGGCCAGACCCGCACCGCAGCCCGCACCTGCTGCTGCCCCTGCGCCTGCTGGCCCTGCAGCCGCAGCCACGCCGCCCGCGCCCGCCATCCCAGAACCAGCGGCCCCCGTGCCCAATCTCGCCCAGGATTTCGCCGACCTCGACGTCGGCGGGCTGCGCGAGGCCTGGTCAAACACCCCCAGCTTCGTCGGTGACGGCTGTGCGCCGACATCGACGTCGTCGAGCCTCGCCGTCGGCCGCCTGCTGGTCATCGCCCCCGGCCTGTTCAACGACAGCGGCACGCTCAGGGGTTTTCAGCCTGCGCAGATCAACACCGTCACTGACGGCAGCTACAACAGCGTGCAGGCGATCAAGGCCGCCGGGTATCCGGCATTCATCCTGCCCGCCCAGCAGCTGGGCCTCGCGTCCCCGCCGCCGGTGAACCTGACCGTCGGCGGGCCGTCTCCAGGGGCCGGGATCACGCCGGTGCAGTCGCCTGCGTCGTTCACAGCCGCGGTGGACAACACGTTCGCCACCAATCCCAACCTCGACACGTCGCAGTACGCTGACAAGAACCCCAAGACGGTGTATGACGCAGCCAGTTCCGGCGCGTTGTCCAACACCACGACCACCGGCACGACCAACTTCGCCCCCTTCACCACGACCGGATCCCAGGACGCCTTCCTCTTCTACAACTACGTGATTCAGGTCGACTCGGCGGCGCTGCTGCCGGGTATCAACGTCGGCTTCACGAAACTCGTCGAGAATTCCAGCCCGATCCCCCGGGACCGCGTTTACTTCAACTACAGTTATTTCAAAGGCGCGAACATCACTCCCGATCGGGCCGACGTCAACCGGTTCACTCCCGGCTTTGAGAAGACGTTCTTCGATCAGTGGACCTCGATCGAGATCCGCACCCCCTTCGCCGGCACGATCAGCAACGTGCAGGCGGTCGATTCCGGCGCCTGCGGAGGCCTCTCGGAGTATCGGGACGTCGAGTTCGGCAACATGTCGGTGATCTTCAAGTCGTTCCTGATGCAGCGCGACACCTGGGGTATCACGGCTGGAATGCAGGTTCTGTTGCCGACCGCGGACTCGGTGTATGTCGACGGCACGACCCAGACCGGCCAGCCGCTGAATCTGGTCTACGTGGAGAACCAGTCGGTGCACACCATGCCCTTCGTGGGTTCCGTCTGGGCGCCGAATGACCGCTGGTTCAATCAGGCCATGCTGCAGATGGACATCGATTCCAATGGCAGCCCGGCCTACGTCAACAGCACGCTCGATGCCAACGTCAGCGGCAGCCAGATGGCGAGTGCCGGTCGCGTGCTCTATCCGACGTTCATGTACCTGAGCTTCAGCACCGGCTACTGGATCTACACGAGCAAGGGCCCCGGGCTCACCGGCTTCTCGCCCGTCATGGAGGTGCACGTCAACCAGGCCATGAACCAGTTTCAGCCGATCAACGCCTACGGCTACTCGCTGGGCAACGACCAGGGCATCCTCTCGGTCACCAACGGTCTGGTGGGCTGCAACTTCGAGTGGAACCGGCGATCGACGGTGACGTTCGCCTATGTCACGCCACTCGGCGGCGGTCTCGACCGGTTTTTTGACGGCGAATTGCGGGCGTTCGTCAACTGGCGGTTCGGTCGCCAGAACCGTCTGACCAGGGCCCAGTTCTAGCTTTCCGTGGAAAGTTCTCACTGGCCGTGGAAAAAGCGATCCATGGCGGTTTGTCGGGCCGTCAGGCCGCCGGCTGACCGATTCATTGACGGTCGCGTGGGCAGAGGGTATCCAGTGGAAAGTTTGTCCCTTCTACGGCCCGGGTGATTCCCGACATGCGGCATCGCATCATGCGAAGGAAAAAGTCGCCGTCGCTTGCCGCCGAACCGCTCGAGCGGCGGCATCTGCTCGCCGTGACCGTTTCCATCGACACGGTGTCGGGCGACCTGCTCATCAACCTCGGGGAGGATGGTGATCGGGCGACGCTCACGGCGGTCGACCTGGCGCCATCGACGGCCCCACCCTATCTGGTCTACCAGATCACTGGCACCGGGCTGGAGGCGCCGCCGATATTCGGCTTCAGGGACGTGGCTGCCATCTCGGTATCGGGCGGCACCGGTGCCCAGAGCTTCACGGTGGCATCTGCGGGCAACCTCGCCGTCGGGAATCCACTGAAGGTGGACGAGGCGGTGGAGACGACGGCGGTCTACGGTCGGATCGACTCCTCTGGGATCGTGCTCGTCAATTCGGCAGAGACCGTGCTCGGTAACAGCGTGCGGTCGGCGAGCGAGCAGGTTTACCTCGGCCAGGTGCTGCTCGACGGCGACGTCGTGGTCGATGCCGGAACGGCGCCGGTGCGGTTCATGGCGACAATCGATGGCATCGGCGACGGCCGATTCCAGCAGGGAGCTTCGGGGAATCTGGAGGTTCGCACGGCCGCCGAGACATTCTTCGGCGGGCCTGTGGGCGGCCGGCTCGGGCTGGCAGGGCTGTCGACCGACGCCGTCGGCAGCACCGTCGTGGCGGGGGGAGTCGTCGTCACCAACGGCCTTCAGGGTCTGGTGTTCGGTGATTCCGTGACGTTCGTCGGCAACACGACGGCGGCGACCAACGTCACGCTCAACGCCGGTGGTGGGCCGATCGTGTTTGCGGCCACGCTGGACGGCGCCGTCGCAATCACGTCGAATACCACGGGCCAAACGGAATTCAGGTCACTCGTCGGCAGCATCACGCCGCTGCTTGGGCTCACCACCGCGGCGTTCGGCACGACGACGCTCGGCGGCGGAACCCTGACATCCGCATCCGCGGAATTCAAGAACGCCGTGAATCTGGCCGCACCGACCACGCTGACCGTGGACAAGGTGAGGTTCGGCGGTACGGTCGACGGTGCCTATCCGCTCGTCATCGCCGGCGGCGAGGGGGATGTCGACTTCGTGGGCACCGTGGGAGGCGTGAACGCTTTGGCCGGCCTCGCGATCACCAACGCGGGCAGTGTCAGCGCCGCCGCTGCCATCATGCTCGACGGCACGGCCACGAGCGCGACGTCCGACGGCCTCACGCTTGGGCCCGCGGTCAACGTGGTGACGCTCGCATCAGGCGGCTCGATCAGCGGCTTTCGCAATTCCGGCATCGTCTTCGGCGGCACGTCGCCCGGCTCCACGATCAGCGGTTTCGACATCCGCTCCAACGGCGGGGACGGCATTCTCGTGCAGGGGTCGCATCTCCTCGTCGGTGGCAATGGGCAGGCCGGCAACGTCATCAGCGGCAACCTGCGGAGCGGCGTCACCGTCAGCGGTCCGACGGCGGTCGGCAACAAGATTCTCGGTAACTCGATCTTCCTCAATGGTGCGGGAACTCTACCGACTGCGAGGGCCGGCATCCGGCTGAAGGACGGCGCTCATGCCGATCAGGCCACGCCGACGATCGAGGCCGTGGGTATCGACCAGATCGCGGGGGTGGCCCGCGTTCGGGTGTCCATTCCAGCCGCCAACGGTCGCACGTTTTTCGTGCAGCTCTTCGCCAACACGCAGGCTGACGAGGCCGGCACCTCGCCGGTCGACCCGACCGTCTTCCAGGGGCGCACGCTGGTCGGCAGCGGCACCGTGGTCGGCAGCGGCCCCGCGATCTTTGAGATCTCGCTCGCCGCCGCGGCCGTAGGAGACTGGCTCACAGCCACGGCCACCGCAGTCGACGGTTCGACGTCGCCCTTCTCCGTGGCGGCGGCGGTCGCGCCGTCCATCACGCTTGCCGTCGCCGTGACGCCGCCGGCCGTCGGTCAGTACCGGGTGGGCGATGTGCTGACGTTCGCGGTCGCGTTCGACGTGCCGGTGTTCGTCTCGGGCGTGCCGGCCCTGCCGCTCACGATCGGAGCAGCGTCCCTGCAGGCCGCATACGCCGGCGGCAGCGGCACGACCTCGCTGCTGTTCCGGCACACCGTCCAGCCCGGAGAGGTGGGCGGCGTGTTGGTCGGCAGTTTGTTCGCGTTCGCTGGCGGCGCCATCCGCGACGATCTCGGCACCGTCGTCTCGAACGAAGTGCCCTCCGCGAACACCGAGGGCATCGTCGTCGACGGCACCGCCCGGGTGGTGTTCGCCGCGGCCACGGCCGGATCCTCGGTGGCCTGGGATCGCGAGTTCGTCTATGGAATCGTGAATCCCACCACGATCCGCGTTTCCGGTCTGCCGGCGGCACAGGCCGGCTTCTTTCCGGCTCGCATGCCGCTCACGATCACGCCTGCGGGCGCCGGCGAAGCGCAGACGGCCACGGTCGTGCGAAGCAGCTACAACGCCCGCCAGCGGTCGGTCATGGTCACGCTCAGCAAGGCGATCCCGACACCACGCGGCGGTGGCACGCTCGTGCTCGGCTCTGCCGCCTTGCCTGGCGCCAGGCTCGTCGAGGCCGGAACCGGGAGCCAGCAGCGGGAATTCGGCGCGGCTGACCTCGCGCAGGCCGGCTACTCGAATGCGTTCGTGACACGTTTCCAGGGCGGCCTTCGCGCAGTGGCGGCCGATCTCAACGGCAACGGCAGGGCCGACCTCGTCGTGGCGCCGGGGGGGGTGCCGGACCGGCCTGATCCCGCGGCGCCCTCTCAGAAACTCGCTCGTGTCTTCGGAGCGTCTCTCTCGACCGTCGCGATTTTCGACGGCGCAGTCCGCCCCGCTTGGAATCCCGTTTCGATCGACGTGGGTGGTGTGTTCACCGGCGGTGCCCGCGACGGCTACTTCGTGGCGTTGGGGGATTGCGTGGACGACGCACCCGGCAGCGGAGTGATGGAACTCGTCGTCGCCGCGGGGGGCAGGGTGGCGGTGTTCGATCTGCTCGTGTCGGCGCAGGGGGCGAGGCCGGAGATCAACCCCGTGCCGGTGCGGGTGACCGATCTGCCATCGGGGCAGGCGATCACGTCGCTGACCATTGGTCGGCTGTTCGCCACGGGTGGCTACGACGATGTCGTGATCGCCGCGACCACCGCGTCGCAGCGGTTCGCCGGCACGACCAAGATCACGATCCTTGCAGGCTCCACCTTGGAGGCCACTCGGTCGTTCGTCGTCAGCAGCCTCGTGGAATCGGGGCCGGCACGCCGGCTCGTCGACGTCTTCGGCTTCGGCGCCGCGGTGGGCGTCGGCGATATCGACGGCGACAAGCGGGCCGATCTCGTGCTCGGGGCCGGCGCGAACGGCCTCGCGAATTTCCGTGTGCTCGGCAACGAGTTCGTGACCGCCGAGTCGGCCATCACGAATCCTGCGTCGTTTGCGGCGAGCATCGCCGAGCAGCTCGGGCCCCGCGGCCGGTTCGCCCAAGCGTCCCGACAGGGCAGGGGATGGAGGCCCACCGGTGGTCCCGATTTCTTCACCCCGGGCGAGGTCATCGGCCCGACCGGGATGGGCTTCAACGCACCTCTGTCAGTCGTCGTGGTCAACGGGCTGCCCACGGCCAACGGCAGGGCACAGATCTTCGCCGCCCTTGGCGGCTCGAACCAGACCGCCAACACCGTGCGTCGGTTCCTGTTCAATGGTGCGAACGCCTGGACCGCCGATGCTTCGATCGACCTCCTCCCCTCGACGCCGGGCAGTTCCCGGTTTCGCTATGGCGATGGTGTGCGGTTGGGCTAGCCGCGGTCAGGGGTCGTTCCAGGGAAGCCCGCGCTGATAGTGTTCGCGGCGTTTCTCGAACTCTGCCCGCTGGGACTGGTCTTGGGCGAGGCCGATCGCGTCATCGATGCGACGCAGTGCCTCGGCCGTATCGCCGGCCCGGGCGACCGACGCGGCCAGCGTGTCGAGCGACTGGGCCCGCAGCGGCGGATCGTTGCCTGCCAGATTCAGCGCCTCCTCGGCCAGAATCCGTGCTTTCCGTCCGGCTGCGGCATCTGCCGTGGGCTGTGTGGCGGTGTACCAGGCCAGTGAGTTGACGACGTCCCATCGCGAAATGCCGGCCACCCGTGGCGGAGGCGACGACGCGTAGAGCGTTTCGAGCCGTTCGAGCAGGGGCACGCAATCGGCTGGCCTGTCGGCATCGGCCGCCTTTGTCTGCAGGCTCCAGAGCACCGTCGCCAGTTTGTCGGGCTGGTTGGCCAACGCCGCGCCGTAGTCCTGCGCCGCGGCGATGAAATCCCCGCGTTGCTCCAGATCAGCCGCACGCGCAAGGAGGTCGGCGGGCGTCGTTTCGCGTGAAGCAGCGTTGGACGTGCCATTGGCCGATGCACTGACGGGTGGTGTCGGTGAACTGGGAATCGGGGGCTGCATCCGAGGACCGAAGACGGTGTAAGCAGCGGTGATCAGGACAAGGCCGCCGGCCGCGACCGCTGCCACCATGCCTGCCTTTGACCGGCCACGGGCGCTCCCTGCGGCCCCGGCCGGGACGGATGCCGGGGCCTGGGCGGGGGAGACGCCTGCAGATCCCTCGGTCTGTGCCCATGCCGGATCGGTCGCCGCTTTGGGGGCCTGGCCGCCCGATGGAGTGCGGGCGTTTTGCGGCGAGTGGGGCTGCGAATCCAGGCTCTTTGAATCGTGGGATCGAGGCACGCTGCTGCGGAGCGTGCGGACGAATTCCGCGCACGATTGCCATCGTTTCTTCGGATCGACCGCGAGCGCCCGTTTCAGCACGCTGGCTTCGGTCGGCGTCAGCGCTGTCAGGTCGAGATGGTCGTCGAGTTTCGCCCGCAGGATCGTGATCGGGGTGAGTTCCGTGTAGGGCAGCCGACCGGTCCGCAACTCGATGTAGCTGATGGCGAGCGAATACTGGTCGGTCGCGGGGGAGGGATCGTAGGGCGGCGACACCATTTCCGGCGCGGCATACGCGAGGCTGGCCATCGTGTTGGACGTGGCCCGCACCTCGCCCTGCGCGCGGGCCAGGCCGAAGTCGCAGACCTGCACGACATCGCCGACAAGCAGCATGTTCTGCGGCTTGATGTCGCAGTGCTGGACGGCGGTGGCGTTTTCCGCCGAACGTCGGCTGCTGCTGTTGAAGTGATCCAGCGCCAACGCCGCCTGTTGCATCCAGGACACCAGTTCCTCCGGCGGCAGCCCCCGGTTGCCCGCCCGCTGCGATTCCCGCAACCGGTCGAAGAGCGTCTGGTCGCCAAGGCCCATGGCCACGATGAGTTCGAGTGATTCGAGAGACGAATGGCCCGGATCGTCGCCGGCATTGCGGATTTCGGCCGTGGCGGGCGTCACCGACAGGATGCGTTTCTCCGCCTCGTGGAGTTCGGTTTCACTGAGCACACGACCGTCGTTGGCCTTCAGCCACACTCCGAACAACGGCACGATGTGCGCGTGACGGATGTTTTTGATCGTCTGCAGCGCCCTGTATTCGCGACCCCCCTCGCGCCTGCCCAGGTTCGCCAGGATCTTGATCGCCACGCCCATGCCACCAGGTGCCTCGGCCCGCCACACCTCGCCGAATCCGCCGCTGCCGAGCCGCTTGGTCAGCCGGTAACCGGGCAGAATGATGTCACCGGGATGGTAGGGAAACGTCGCCGTTCGCAGTGGCGGAAGCGTCGGCAACGCCGCCGTGGCGGCCAGGTCGCCCCCGGTCGTCATGGGCTCGTGGGCGTGGTCTTGGGTGTCCATGCAAAGCCTGCGGAATGCGGTGTGCCGTCAGGACGGAGAGTGTTCAGGGAGCGGGCCGGCCGTCCCGGTGCTCGGCCAGCGGTAGCGTCATGAATGGCAGGAGTGTCGCTGGGGATACGGTCGGATGTTGCGGACGTTCACTGGCCGCGACGGTCAGTTCAGGCACGCGTGTCGCGACATAGTCCGCGATTTCGTCGAGCGTGACTACTCCATCGGGTGACGATGCGCCGGGCCCCGTGGCGTTGGCCGCAGGGCCGGGACGGCCGGAGCGGGTGTCGGCCCGTCCAGCGAGCGCCTCCAGCAGTCCCGTCGTGAAGGCGCCGTGTCCCCAGGACGCCGACTCCTGACTGGCCTCTGCATCGGAGGCCGCTGCGAGAACGAGGATCATGTTCTCCTGGAACTCGCGGACGGCGGTGGATCGCGCAGACGGCCCCATTCCACCCGAGTGGCAGGTGTCGACGATCGCCAGCTTCCGGCACGGCAGCCCGTCGAGCGGGGCGAAGTCCTTCCACGTGACGACCCCGGTCGGGACGGGCACCACGCCGCTGGCGAGTTCGCGAAGTTCGGCATCGTGGCAGAGATAGCAATACTCGCGTTCCTTGCTCTCGTCGATCATGCCGTGGCCGGCGAGGAAGAGCACGACGAGGTCGTTGGGGGCGACGTCGTCGGCGAGTTGCACGGCCACCTTCGCGAGCGATTCACACAAGCCGGCACGGGTGACACGTTCATCGGTGAGCAGCACGTTGCCCACGATGTCGTAGCGTGCGGCAGCCTGCTGCCCGAGCGCGGCCTGGATCGCCCGTGCGTCGGCGGTGGCGAATTCGAGATGCGTCAGGCCGATGTGGGCGAAGCGATCGGCATGGGCATAGCGATCGACCCCCGCCGCCAGCAGAAACATCCGCGGTCGCCGTTGACTGGCCGCGGGAACAGGGGCCCCGGGTGATGCGACCGTCAGTTCGGCGACGTCGGTCGGGCCGGCCTCCGTCCCGACGAACACCTGGATGAGATGCTCGGATTCGTCGGGCAGGGCGAGGTCCCACGCATACGTGCGGCGGACGGGCTGGCCGTCGCGCGCAGGCCGTTCCTCGAGGAGTTGTCCCTGCCCGCGGCCGACCACACCACTGGCGTAGGCCCGCACCCGGGAGAGCTTCACGCCCTCCGGAACGTCGATGGCCGCGGTCACGCGGATCGTCGCCGCGTCGGCCGCCGTGTCGGAACGTGGCGACACGATGTTCACCTCGGGTGTGGCGACGATCATCTCGGGCAGGACGATGGCCGAAGACTTCGGCACCTCGCGGCCGGCGTTCCGCAACGACTCGCCGAGGCTGCCAGCTGCCAGGAGCCGCGACATCACGTCGGGCCGCTCCAGTCGCCGACGAAACTGGTTGGCCCGATAAAAACGTGGCAGGCGATCGATGCCGCGATTGACGAGCCAGCCGAACAGCGAGTCTCCATTGGCGCTGGCGGCGTAATAGCCGCGGGGAGACCACCATGCCCACTCACGGTCTGCGGCCAGGTACAGGCTCGCGATGTTTTCCCAGGCAGGGAGCCGATGGAACGGATCGGCAGCCTTGCCGCCGCGTTCCACGACGACCGACAGTTGCCGGGGCCAGGGACAGTCGGTGAGCGCTGCCAACACGGCTGGTCCGGCAGCCGCCTCGGCCTGACGTGCGTCTGGTCCCGTCCCGTCTGCCCAGGAGAGTTTCGCGATCACGTCGCCCACGCGGACATCCCGGCCGGCCAGCGGCCCGGCCTCGTCGACCTCGTCGACCACCGCACGGCCATTCTCCAGCCGCATTCCGACGCCAAACCTTTCGAGGAGCGGCTTGCCCTGGCCGATCCCCGCCAACGGCCAGAGCATGACGATTCCATCCCTGCCGCCACTGGCGAGCCAGAGGCCATCCTCCGACACCGCCAACGACAGGACGCCGTCCTCATGGCCGCGATAGCGGCGCACGACGTTGCAGACGCCCTGCTCGGCGAGTTGATAGACGAACAATCCGCGGTCGGTGCCGAGCACCACCGCCCATGGCTCGGCGGCACCCTCGCGGGACAGCCAGGCGACGCATTCCTTCACGGGCCCGAGACGTCCCTGCCAGGAGAGATCGAGTTCGATCGTCGCCGCCATGCGGTCTCCCTGGGACAACTGCCACAACTCAACGCCATCCCGCTTCTGCCCGCCGCGACTCAGCGACCACGTGCCAGGCCGTCCTGCTGACGCCGCCCAGGCGGCGGGGTCACCGACAGGCACCAGAGTGAGGTTGCCGAGATCGAAGGCCTCGGAGAGCGCGGGCTCGCGGGCGGGATCGGACGCGAGCAGCCCAAACGCCAGCCGCTCGGGCGGCCGCTGCCCATTCTGTCGTGCGAAGGCCACGCGGCCGATCCTTCGGCCCACGCCACCGAGTCGCTGCCCGCCGCGGGGGGCCGCGGCCTGCGGCTCACCGGCGTCGATCCGTTCGACGAGGATTTCGTGATTCCAGCCACCGCACGCGGCAAACCGTGTGCCCGTGCCATTGACCGCCACCGCGCGGACCGGCGCCGGCATCTCCCGCGCCGAAAGCCGCTCTGCACTCTTGGTATCCCAGACCTCGAGGCGGGCGGGGCTGCCTGCCTTCGTGGCCACGCCCACGATCAGCCGGCTGCCATCGGCCGACAGCGCCAGCGATTCCACGGCCGGGGTGATCGTCAGCACGACGGGCTGCGGCGCGGCGGCAGCAAGATCCCAGATGGTGACGCGACCACCAAGGTCGGCGGCTGCGAGGAACCTGCCGTCTGGCGTGGCGTCCATGGCGAGGATCACACCCTGGTAATCGAACGGCAGCCGCTGCCGCGCGGCGGGCTGGCGTGGATCGACGAGATCGAGTTGCCATGTTGGCTTGGTCGCCGCCCCTTGCGGTTCGGGCGGGGCCGGTACGGGGATCGCGACCCGTCCGCCCTGTATGGCCGCCAGCGGCCGCGTTGCCGGCAGCAGCCTGAGGAGGTCGGCGCGGGCGGCTGGCAGCCGTGTCTCCTCGCGGGCGACAAGTTCCAAGCCCTTCCAGGCGGCCGTGCGATCCTGTCGGTCTCGCTCCCACGCGAATACCTGCCCATCGACATCGGCCGAGAAGAGCCAGGCTGCGTCGGGAGAGAAGTCGAGCGCCACCACGCTGCCGCGGTGGCCGGCGCGGTCGCCGCCGCCGAGCACGGTCACGAGTCCGCCGTCACCCTGATCGAC
>JBIIOL010000225.1:0-5848 GCA_044336965.1 Pirellulales bacterium
CCGGCACGACCGATACCGAAGGAGCAATCCGCATCTGCGGAAAACCGGCTCCTGCTCCCCAGGACACACAAGCGATGTTCACGAACGAGCGGTTCAAGCGTCTGACAGCCCTGATTCTCGTGTTGGCTCAGAGCCTGGTGGTGGGCATCATGCCCGTCCACGCCGGCGACTGGATGCCCATGCTGCCGAATCAGGATTTCTACGACTTCCAGCTGTTCGCGCCTCCGGACCTTCAGGACTACGAGATCTACCCGGAGCCGAGCGAGGGGATGTTCTTCAACTACGACCGCCTCTACTGGGGCATCACGCCGCCCCGCGTGGCTGGCGTGGGTACGACTCAAAACGGCAATTTCATCATTCCTGTGAATCCGATCTCACCGCAGACGGTCGTGCAGTTGAATAACGCCAACATCACCGCCTCAGGAACAAGTGGTGGTGGCAGCATCATCGGCGGGCTTTATACGTTTGGGTCCGATCCCCTCCAGCTGGACCTGAACACCAGCTGGATGCGAACCCGGATGGGCTGGGGGAATCGCTACGAGGGTGGCTGGATCTACGACAACAACGGCGTCAACATCAGCTACTTCAGCGTTGCCCAAGACCAGAGCTTCCAGACCAACTCTGAATTCGCTGCCTCATCCCCAACCCAGACATTCACGCAGGAATCGACTGGCGGTGGTGGTGTTGGCGGCGGCGGCGGCGGCGGCGTCGGCAACATCAACCAAGCGCTCGTGACTACGACGATCACCTCCGAAAGCCCGCCGCCTGACCACCTCATCTCGCAGAAGCTCACCCAGGAAAACAGTGTGGAGATTCAGAGTGTCGGAGCGGCAGCTATCATCCGCCGTGAGCTCGGCAAGCGGGGCAGCGGCACGACGGCCCGCTTCGGCCTGGGACCGCGGTTCATCCAGTTCGCGGAGCGGTACAAGCTTGGCTACGAAAGCAACCAATACGCCTTCAACATCGGTGGCGGAGCCGGTGGCGCAGTCGGTGGCGCAGGCGGTGGCGGTCAGGGCGGCGGCGGTCTGGGCGGTGGCGGTCAGGGCGGTGGCGGTCTGGGCGGCGGCGGTCAGGGCGGTGGCGGTCTGGGCGGTGGCCAGCAGCAGGGCGGCCAGCAGCAGGGCGGCCTGGGTGGCGGCAACCAGCTCATCGGAGGCGGCAACATCGAGGAGAGCCTGGGAACCGGTCCGGCCGGCAATGTGCTGGGCATCACAGGCGTCGACTCACTCACCGGCCAGGGCCTTGGCACGGCACTGCAGACAGGAGCCTGGGAGACCTACACCAGCAACAATATGGTCGGGCCGGAGTTCTCGCTTCAGTTCGAGTCACAAAAGGGCCGCTGGCTGTTCTCCAGCGAGTTCAAGTTCACCGCCGGATTCAACTGGCAGAACAACATCTACCGCGGCTCAAACTTCCCCAACTCGCTCGGTGCTGACTACTTGCGGGCCACGTTCACGCCGGCCACGACCTTTACCAACGGTGGCACCGATGGCGCAGGCAACACTCTTCCACCCCAACAAATCAATGCCCCTCCACTCTTCCTGCAGATCTACGGGGTCGGACAGAACAATGCGACCAACTCCGCAGAGCATCGGTTCGTGTTCACCCCGATCGGTGAATGGCGGTTCGGCACGCAGTTCCGGGTGAGCGAGGCCATCCGCCTGCATGCCGGCTACACGGGAATGTGGCTGGGCAGCATTGCCCGGGCCTCCACGAACACCGGATACATCACCAAGGAAAAGCCCGTGAAGTTTGCGGCGCCGCAGGATCCTACGCAGCCGGCAAGCCAGACGAACCCTTGGGTCGTCAAGACATCCGGGCCGAACCCCCAGAACCTGCCAGTCGTCAACGGTGTCCCCAATCCCTACTACGTTCCCAACCCGGAGTTCAACAGCGTCGGCCCCGTGTCGGGCGGCCAGGAATACGTGCTCACCAACGGCCTCGACTTCGGCATCGAAGTCCGATATTGAGCCTCACGCCACCGACACCGGCCGCTGGGCTGACCGGGCGTAAGCGGGATCGATCCGGGCGAGTTCCTCCTGCATCGCGGCGACCGTTCGCCGGATCTGGTCCGGCGTGTGGCTCGACGTGATGAAAAACCTCAGGCGGGCTGCCCGCTCCTCGACCGCAGGATAG
This sequence comes from Pirellulales bacterium, assembly GCA_044336965.1. Taxonomy (GTDB): domain Bacteria; phylum Planctomycetota; class Planctomycetia; order Pirellulales; family UBA1268; genus CAMCQY01. The sequence goes on from JBIIOL010000225.1 coordinate 2,137, forward strand.
AGGATCGGCTGCACGCTGATGCCTCGGGCGAAGAGGGCCCGTGAGAGTCGCAGACTGTTCATCGAGTTGCCGAGGATGACCGGCACGATCGCCGAGCCGCCGGACGGGCCGGTATCCAGCCCTGCCTCGCGGGCCAACTGCAAAAAGAGCCGGGCATTCGCGTGGAGCTTGGCCACCCGCTCCGGCTGCCGCTGCAGAAGCCGCAGGGCTCCGAGCGAAGCCCCGGCCGCGGCTGGAGGCAGGCCGACCGAATAGACGAAGCCGGGCACCGTGTATTTCAGCCAGCGGACGAGCGTCTTCGATCCGGCGATGTAGCCGCCGCAGCTGCCGAAGGCCTTCGAGAGCGTGCCCATCCAGAGGTCGACGTCGGTGGGATTCACGCCAAAGTGCTCGCCGATGCCGCGGCCCCTTGGCCCCATCACGCCGATCGAATGGGCCTCGTCCACCATGAGAAGGGCACGATGCCGCTTGGCCAGGGCGATGAACTTCGGCAGTTCGGAGAAATCCCCGTCCATGCTGTAGATGCCCTCGATCACGATCAACACCCGGCGGTATTGCCCGCGCATCTGCGCGAGCAGCTTCTCGGCCGCGTCGAAGTCGTTGTGCGGGAAGGGCCGCCGCCGTGCCCCGGAGAGCACGGCCCCCTGGAGCAGACTGTTGTGGGCCAGGGCGTCGTGCAGCACGAGGTCGCCAGGGCCAACGACGTGGCCGATCACGGTCTCGTTCGTGGCGTGGCCGCCCACGAACGTCACCGCGTCCTCCGTGCCGATGAACCGGGCGATCTCCCGCTCCAACTCCTGGTGGATCGTCTTCTCGCCCGAGACGAGCCGGCTGGCCGACACGCTCGTGCCGAAGCGGTCGATCGCTGCCTTCGCGGCCGCCGCCACCTCCGGCTCGCCCGACATGCCGAGATAGTTGTAGGTCGCCCAACTGACCATCTCCCGGCCGCCGATCACGGTGCGGTCGTTGGTGAGTCCCTCGTGGACGCTGAAGTAGGGATTCTCGAGACCCGCGTCGCGGACTATCGCGAAGTTCTGCTCCAGCGCACGGACCTCCGGAAACTGGGCGATGTCGTAGGCATCGACCGGGATCTCGGTGACAGACGGGGCTGCCGCCGCGGCAGCCTGAGTGCGGTACTGATCCTTGACCGGCATATGATCGAGGATCGCCTCGCTCACCTCGCGGCAGGTCTCGATCTGCGGGAGCACCTGCTCCGGGAAGCGGGCGCCGAACGACTCCTCGAGGCTCGCGACGATCTCCATTCGCTCGAGCGAATCGAGGCCGAGTTCGACGATATTGGTGTCGAGCGTGAGGTTGCCGGCCCGCTCCTTGGCGATGCGACGGACGTGGTCGAAGACGGCCTGCACGATCTCCTGCGGAAGTTCGCGGTCTGCCCGGCCTGTGCGCGAGGCGTCCCCGATCGGTCGTTGCCGTGCCAGCCGCGGTTGCTCCGGGTTTGGCGCGGGTACGGCTGGCTGCAGCCAGCCGATGTGCTGATCCACCACCTCGAGCGTGCCGTCGAGAAAATGCCGCTTGCAGGCATGCCGCTGGATCTTGCCGCTCGATGTCTTCGGCACGCTGTTGGGCCGCACCAGCACGATCGCCTCGACGGCCAGTTCGTGCTCGGTCGCCAGTCGCTTGCGGATCGCCTCAAAGGCGGCCGCCACCTCGGCGGGCTCCCGCTTGCCGCGTTCGACCTCCGCCACCACGGCCACCCGCTCGCGACCGTCTACGTCGACCGCGAAGGCGGCGATCGACCCGGCCCGCACGAGCGTGCTCGCCTCCTCGACGGCATGCTCGATGTCCTGCGGGTAGTGATTGCGTCCGCGGATAATGATCAGATCCTTGAGCCGGCCAGCCACGAACAGTTCGCCGTTGTCAAAGAAGCCCAGGTCACCGGTGCGGAGATAGGGGCCCGGATTGGGCTGCCACGTGGCGACCGCCTGCCCCGCTGGAGGCTGGTTCGTCTGGGCCAGCATCGCTCCGAAGGTGGCCGCGGAAGCGTCGGCACGGTTCCAGTAGCCCTGCGCCACGCTCGGGCCGCTCACCCAGATCTCACCGACCCGGCCGGGTGGCAGCGCCTCGCACGACTGCGGGTCGACGATCAGCACGTCCTGGCCGTCGAGTTCACGGCCGCTTCCCACCAGTCGTCGGACGGCCGGCGCATTGGCGGGCCGAATCACGGCAGAGCCGGTCTCGATCGAGGCCGCGTCGAACGACCGGACCACTGGCGGCTCGAACTTCATGCCGCCGGTCACCATCAGGGTGCTCTCGGCGAGTCCGTAGCAGGGATAGAACGCCTCACGTCTGAATCCGCACGGCGCGAAGGCCTCGCAGAAGGCGTCGATCGTCTCGGCCCGCACCGGCTCGGCACCGTTGAAAGCCAGCGTCCAACTGGAAAGGTCGAGCGTGGCCCGCTGCTCGGGCGTGGTCTTCCGCACGCAGAGTTCGTATGCAAAGTTGGGGCCGCCGCTGATGGTGGCCCGGTATTTCGAGATGGCCTGCAGCCATCGCAGCGGCTTCTGCAGGAAGGCGACGGGCGACATGAGCACGTTGAACTTGCCGCCATAGAGCGGCACGAGGATGCCGCCGATCAGGCCCATGTCGTGGAAGCTCGGCAGCCAGAACACACCCGACTGGCTCCGCGTGATCTCGAAGGCCTGCATGATCCGCAGCGAGTTGTGGAGCAGGTTTTCGTGCGACAGCATCACGCCCTTCGGCGTGCCGGTCGAGCCGCTCGTGTATTGCAGGAAGGCGAGGGTGCTACCGTCGATATCAGGACGTTCCCAGCGATCGGCCCAGGCCACGTCGAGTTCGCTGTCGACCTTCCAGATCAGGTGTTCGAGGCTCGGGGCCGTGGCCCGCAGGGCTTCGAACCTGTCGACCACGTCGCGGGTGGTCAGGGCGACGGAGGCCTCGGCATCGGAGGCGATCGCCTCGATCCTCTCGACCGAGCGGTTTTTCCGGGGCGGGTAGGCGGGCACGGCGATCGCCCCACCGTAGAGGCAGCCCATGAACGCCGCGATAAAGTCGAGGCCGGATGGATAGAGCAGCAGCACCCGCTTGCCCGCCATCCCTTCGCTCAAGAGCCAGGCCCCCAGCGCCCGGGCTTTACGGTCGAGTTCAGCGTAGGTGATGTTGAGTTCTTCGTTTTCGCCGTCGACGAGGAACGTGAAGGCCCTGTCGTGGGGGCGGTAGGCCGCCCGCTGCCGCAGCAGGTCCACGATCGTCGGAGCAATCGAAGCTTCAGTGTTGGGGTTGGGGATCACTGTCTGTGGAGCCTCCCACCAATGCGTGCTGGAAACGTCGCGCCGCCCTCAAAGGAACCTCAGAGATTTCGGCACGATCCTCCGTTCACCACGACAGTCTATCTGTCCGGCCCAGACAACCGGAAGTTTCGGTCTTCCCGAGGGATGCGACCCTGCGTTTTACCGCTGAGGCAGCGGTTTTTCCGCCTTGGAGAACCCCGCACGGCCGTGCGGGTTTTGCAGGCTGCGCTGGTGGTCAATCACCGCCGGGGACCTGAACGCTCCCATAAAAGCCCCCGGCGTGAGCCGGGGGATATGGGCCGCGCGGCGGGGAATCCCATCGCTTGCGCTCCGGGCTTGTATGTGACCCGGAAGCATCCGTGAGGGGCTTCCCATGTCCCGAGAGCCGGCGTTGGCGGCAAGCGAAGGCAGGATGCCGAGAGCGCGGCCGCCATCGAGCGAGC
>JBIIOL010000273.1:0-5224 GCA_044336965.1 Pirellulales bacterium
AAAGGTCGGAGCGGTGATCGACGAGGCTGGCATCCCGCCGCTGCTCCGGCGGCATAAAGTCGGGCGTGCCCAGCACGGCGCCGGTCATTGTCTGGCCGTGGTCGCCGGCCTGCGCCTTCGCGAGGCCAAAATCGGTTAGCTTCGGGGTGCCGTCCTTCGTGAGCAGCACGTTGGCCGGCTTGATGTCGCGGTGGATGATGCCGAGATCGTGGGCCTTCGCGAGACCGTCGCAGAGTTGGCAGGCGAGGTCGATCGCTGACTCGAGCGGGATCGCTCCATCGCGGCAGCGGTCGAGGATGCTGCCTCCGTCGACATACTCCATGATCAGAAACGGCCCGTCGTGGGCGCGGCCGTAGTCGTAGATCTGGACGATGTTCTGGTGATTCAAGGCGGCGATCGACTTGGCTTCCGTGAGGAAGCGGTTCACGGCCATCCGGTTGCCGGCCGCCTCGCCCAGAATTCGCTTGATCGCCACCTTGCGGTCGAGCCGCGTGTCGGTGGCGAGGAGCACCGCGCCCATGCCGCCCTGGCCGAGCGTGCCCTCGACACGATAGCGGCCCGCAAGATCGACGACCTCGATGTCGTCGAGGATCGTCTCCTGCCCGGAGAGCCCGTCGCCGAGTGTTCGCTCGTCGCCGATGCTCACGTCGCGGGATGCCGCCGGTCGTTTCGCGCGGCCGGCAAACGTCGCGTCGTCGCCGAGGCTGGCTTCGTAGTCTTCGAACATGCGGTTTCCTATCGCCACCAGTGGGCACAACGCAGGTGGGGCCACTGGCGGTCAGCAAAGGGATCAATGTGAAAGCGAAGACCGTGTTGGCGTGTCATGGGCGTCACGTACCAGACATTCCACAGCTGTTTTCATGTCGTTCTATGCCTAGCGGCCTCGCACCAGGTCGTGCGGTGAACGGGATCTGCCCGTGCGGTCATCGAGAGCGACATCCGCCATAGGCTTTGGCAGGGAAAAGAGATAGACTACGTCTCTGCCGGCCGAGACCGCCATCAACCCCTCGCCGATCGCGATCTCCATCCCGAATCGCTCACTGCTTTCGGTGGCATCCATGGCGATGCGTCGCATCCTCTGCTTCCCCGGAAACCTTCGCGTGTCGAGAAGGTATACAGCCCCCTTGCCACCCTGTTGCGCCGTTGCGTTGGGCGCTCCAATGCAGAGCACGTGCCCGGCGAAGGCGATGCTGTATGCGAAGTCTCCGCCGGCATCCTCGGGCGCATCCAGGCTGCCCAGGTAGGTGAGTTCGTCGGGTGCCGAACAGTCGAACAGCAGAACCCTGCCGCCCTTGGGAGATGGCTGCGACAGGGCGATCCGTGACCCGTTCGTCTTGCACTGGCTGCAGGCACGTGTTTGCTCGCCCGCGATGACGGGAAAGCCGGTGGCTTGTGCTGCTCGCGCGACCGATGTCACCTCCCCGTCGGCGCCCTTGATCGCTCTCCACGACTGCAGTGTCCAGCCAGTGTCCTTGGCCTGCCGGTAGGGCGCGGCGGCCACCAGCCCACCGGCGCCAACGGTCGACCAGGTGACTGTGTAGCCGCCAGAGTTTGCGCCGATGACGTCTCGGAGCAGGGGAGTGCTCTTCTGTCCGATGGCGGGCCGCTTGTAGAAGGTGAAGCCGGCCTTGCTTCCCCACCCGGTGTTTCCGTCCTCTGCCACCACGAAAAACCCTTGGCCAGAGCACTCCGTACTGCCCCCAAAGTACTGCGCGGCATGCGGCCCAGGGTTAAAGTCTTCGACGTGCGAGCCACTCTGAATGTCAAAAAGGTAGAACCTGCCGTCGTGCGGCGCTGAGACCCAGGTGTTCGAGGATCCGACTCCCAACACGCGATCGTCGATAAACAAGGAACCTCCGAACGTCGCGGCATCGTGCGTTCGGTGTGGGCTCGCGAGTTCCCGTGGCGGGCCCAACGAAAACGTGTCGTTCATAGGCCAGATCATGACGGAGCCATTTCCGCCATCCTTGTGCGAGGCCAAGAATCTCCGATTCAAAGCCAGCCGCCTGTCGGTGCTCGAGTCGGTCGTGCCGAGGGACTCGCCGGTCAATCGTGCGAGCAGCCTGATGTGGCTCGCATTGGTGGGACGCGGCTCCCGCGTGGCCGGCACAAATCGGGGCTCCATCCAGACGGCATGTGCCCAGCGATTGCTGCCCGCCGCACCCACGACGAGGCTTATCGTCTTGACTCCGGAAAGATCGACGCGGCAGTCGTAGACCGTGCCCTGCGGGCCGGTGAAAGGCCGGCTTGACCACAGTTGTCGGCCGGCCTCGTCGCACACCGAAAACGTGATGGGTGACTCCGGTGGGTGAACTGTGTAGACGCCATCGTTGATCGCGACACGAGCGACGAACTGATCGCATCCGGATGGCACATCGTAAAACACCCTGACGACGCCGTTCTCCGGTGGGTGGGTCATCAGCCCCTTCGGTGAAACGACGCCACCCACCTGAATGTGCTTGCCATACCGGCGAACATGGTCGTCGTCAAAGTCGCCGCTCTTCGTAAGCCACCCCTGCTGGCCATCGACGCGCTCTTTCAGGTCGTACAAAGAGATCGCCTGTGCGTGCGTGCCCGCCGTGTCAAGCGCTGGTGGCAGCAGTTCCGCCTGAATGTCCGGGGGAAGTTTCTCCAGCAGATCCTCTGGCAATGATCCGAGCTCGTCCGGCGACAGCTTCGAAATCAGTTCCGAAGGCAACAGCGGGAGCATCGTTGTCGGAAGCTTCGCAACAAGCTCTGGAGACACGGAGCGAAACGCATCCTTCGGCATCGCGTTCAGTGATTGTGTGATGGCCTGGCCGTCGGATTCGCTCAGTTCCAGCTTCGCAAGCGACGCCATGCATCGCGCGAAGGCATCGCCACTGCCCTGTTCGCAAGCCTGCACGAGTTGCTTCAGCAATTGCGCGATGAGCGACGATTCCTCCGGGAATGGCATGCTGTCGCCCTTTTGCTCCTTCCTGGCAGCCGGCACGTAGTCGCGGGCTGTCGCAACCATCGAGGCGGCGAGCTGGAGATCGCCCGACTTCATCAGGGCGGAAGCGCGTTCCATGATCGCCCTCCCCATTCCGGCACGGGCGGAGGCCGTCCTGCTGACAGTCAGACCGTTGGCTTCAAAACCGCGGATCGCGTCATCAGCGATCGCGAATGTGGTCTGATCGAGATCCCTCTCGAAGGCCTCAACGAGGACTTGGATCATTCCGACGACACGGCCATCCAAATCTGCTCTTCGTTCCGCGGAATCGGCCTCCGACTGTCCAACCCCGTACGCTGCGACGGCACCCTTCAGTGCGGTGGTGGATGGTGATGTCTTCAACGCGTCGACGAGCTGGCCGGCTATTCCAGCCGCAACCTTGCCGGTGTCGGCATTTCGGACGCCGCAATCGACAGCCTGCCTGAGCAACAACGCAGCTTTTTCGGGCATCGCCCTGGCGAGTGCCTGGTCAGCGAGTGCGAGCGACGCCACGCCACGCTCCTTGTCGAGATTTCTCGAGGGAGCGAGGGCCAGAGCCGCGTCGAAGAGGGCAAGTGCCTCCCCGTACTGCTCCTGATCCATCTTTTTCCGTCCATCGATGACCTTCGCCTCTGCGGTGAGTTCCGCCACCTCTTCGGCGGTGGCGCCGTGTCGTCTCGCCTGTGCACATGCCGCTTTGATCCCGACGGACGACTCCTCGGCCTGTTCCTGCTTGGCCTTGGTGAGCCATGCAGAGGCGAGCATCCGGCGTACGGTCGCCACTGGCTCCTTTTCCGCACCCAGCCGCTGCGCCTCTGCGAGTTCGCCTTCAGCGGCATTCAGCTGGCCTGCCATCCCCAGGACACGGGCCTTCGCTGCATGCGCCAGGGCCTTCGTCGCAACGAGCCCTTCGGCATGTCCGGCGATCGCTTCGGCTGCTGCCAAGTCGGAAAACGCGTCATCCGGATTCGAGGATGAAGAGGACAGCTTCTGCCTCGCACGACCGATCAGGGCTGCCGTGCTGTGAGGGTCGATCGCCAAGGCGTCGTCCCAGCGGGAGCTGGCGATCGCTGCCGCCAGCGCATTGGCCCGCATCTCAGAACGCAGCCATATTCCCGCCGCCAGCGATACGACGGCCGCCATTCCGACGATCGCCGTCGCCGCCAGGCGGCGACGTGTTCGCTGCCTGCCCCGCTCCAGGGCATCGGCCGCGAGCTGCTCGGCATGCGCCTGTGCGCACCGCGCCATCAATTCGGCGACTTCGACATCGTGAAGATCGTGGTGATCGAGTAGGGCGCGATAGGACTGGATGCGCTCCATGCCGCCGGCATACTGACCGGACTTCAGGGCAGCCTGAAGAGTCGTGATCGCCAATGAACGCTCCGCGATCAGAGAATCCGAGGATTCCAGGCGACTGTGAGCCACGACAGACTGATGTCGCTCAGGGATCTGCCCAAGAAGTGTCGCCGCAGTCTGAAAGTCGCACGCCTCCCAGGCAGCTTCGGCCTGGCTCTCCGCCGCGCGGGCTTTCGCGGCGAGACGCTCCTCGTGAGCGGCGAGAGACTGACGAATCTTGTTCGCTTCGGCGTCGTCGGGCTTCAGTGCCAGGTAGGCCTCCACAGACTCCAGCAGGCCGTCATACTGTTTGTTGGCCAGGCCACTACGTATCGTCGTCAGAAGTCGACCAACGTGTTCGAGCGAAGCGGTCGCCTGAGCACGTAGCGTCGTCGTCTCGGGAGTGTCCTCGGCCTGATTCAGCTGCCCGAGCGAAGCGACGGCTCCCTCGTAGTCGTGATGCGAGAGACAGTTCTGTGCCTTCGCGACAGCTGCTAAACGCACCGCATCGAGCCTCGACTGCCGTTCGATGAGCTGCTGCCGCAGTTTGTTCAGGTCCGTACGCTGTGGCTGTAATGCAATCAGACGCTCGACATCGGGCAGCAGGCCCGACACATTCCGTGACTTGAGCTTCTCCGCGATGGTTTTCTCGATCCGAACGCTGTCGGCCTGAGCCTGCTTGAGTCGGCTCAGGGCGCACGCGACCGTCTCGGATGCTCCTGGCCGGGAAATCTCCCGAAGATTTGGAGGTACCGACTCGAGACAGTAAATGGCGGAAAGATAGTCGTAAGACTGTTCGTGCCTCTGCGCGTCTGCCAGCTCTTCGACGGCGCGAAGAGTCTGGCTCTTGCGACTTTCCTCCACCTTGGCGAGGAATGCCTCGCTCCACGCCCGGAGTTCATTGAGCCTCGGGTCCGGCTCATCACGCAGGGCGATGGC
>JBIIOL010000226.1:0-5827 GCA_044336965.1 Pirellulales bacterium
GCAATCGGAGAGGCACGGCGTGGAATTCAAGATAGCCCTCGATGTGTTCGCCGGGCCCATGGACCTGCTGCTCTACCTCGTGAAACGCCACGAGGTGGACATCACGCAGGTGCCGCTCGCAAAGATCGCCGAGGAGTTCGTCGCCTACCTCGACGTGCTCGAGGATCTTGCCATCGACCAGGTCGGCGAGTTCGTCGACCTCGCGAGTCTGCTCCTGGAGATCAAGGCCCGGGAACTCGTGCCGCGGCCGGAGGAGACCGAGCCTCCGGTCGAGCCGATCCGCGAGGAACTCGTCAGCCGGCTGCTCGAATACAAGCAATACCGCGACGCGGCCGTGCTTCTCGAAGACCGCGCCCGCGAGTGGGAGCTCCGGTTTCCCCGCGTTGCCACCGATGAGACCGGGCCGCGAAGCGGGCAGGCGGCAGAGGTCACGATCGGCGACGTCCACGTCTGGGACCTCGTCGGGGCACTGGCACGGGTGATGCGGAAGCGGGAGAAGCGCCGGCCCCGTCAGATCGTCCACGACGACACCCCGATCGAGGTGCACAGCAGCCGGGTCGAGGCGATTGTCGCGGAGAAGGGACGGGTCTCTTTCTCGGAGCTCTTCGACGCTGACATGCCCAGGACTCGAATCGTGGGTATCTTTCTGGCAGTGCTGGAACTGGTGCGACGCGGCAGGCTGCGTACGCGGCAGGATCAGATCTTCGACGAGATCTGGCTCGAGCCGGCTCCTCCCGCGGCCGTTTCCCGCACCGCCACGCCGGCGGCCGGGCCTTCCCTGTCCGACCTGTCCAGAGAGACCACATGATCGACAACGCACCGGTTCGCAGCTTCGTCCACAAAGGCCTCACCGTGGAGGGCTATTCGCGTGCGGCCGTCCAGAGCTACTGGCGGATCCCCGAACTGAAACTGGGGTTCGATCTGGGTGGCCAGCCATGGAGTTTCATGGCCACGAGCACCTGGTTCATCACTCACACCCACCTCGACCACATCGCGGCGCTGCCCGTTTACGTCGCCCGCCGACGGATGATGAAGATGGAGCCGCCGACCATCTACCTGCCCGAGACGGCGATCGAGCCGATCGAGAAGCTGCTCAAGGCGGTCTCCCGCCTTGACCGTGGCCGGCTGCCCTGCACGCTCCTGCCTGCGCGGCCGGGCGACGAGATCGAACTCTCGCGGGAGCACGTCGTCACCGTCTCCGGCACCACCCACACGCTGCCGAGCGTGGGCTACGTCGTCTGGGAGCGCCGCCGCAAACTCAAGCACGAATACCACGGACTACCCGGCGAGAAGATCCGCGATCTGCGGCTCTCCGGCGTCGACGTCACCCATGAGGTGCGGACACCGCTGGTTGCCTACCTCGGCGACAGTTCTCCCGAGGGACTCGATCGCTGCCCGGCCATGTACGAGGCGATGATCCTGATCACGGAACTGACCTTCGTGGCCCACAGCCATCGCAAGGAAAAGATCCACAAGTTTGGACACATGCATCTCGATGATCTGCTCGCCCGGCGGGAGCGATTCCACAACGAGGTGGTCATAGCCACCCACTTCTCCACCCGCTACACCGACGACCGCATCCGCCGGATTCTCGGCAAGAAGCTTCCAGACATGCTCGACGGCCGGCTGCAGATGTGGCTGTGAAGACCACGACGACCGATCCCATGAACGCCGTGGAGCGGCCCAGCCTCCCGCGGGCCGTGTACGTGCACGTGCCGTTCTGCCGCCACCGCTGCGGCTACTGCGACTTCTCGCTCATCGCAGGCCGCGACGATCTCGTCACGGACTATCTCGCGGCGATCGAGCGGGAAATGACGCGGCTCGATGCAGTGCCAGATCTGGGGCTGGGCCATGCGTGTCTGGAGTTGGCCACGCTCTATCTCGGCGGTGGCACGCCGTCGCACCTCGGGCCGGACGGGCTCGAGAGGCTCTTCGACATTCTCCATGCACGACTGCGGCCCCTGCCGGACGCCGAGGTCACGATCGAGGCCAACCCTTCCGACGTGACGGAATCGCTGGCCGCAGCCGCCGCGGCCTGTGGCACGACCCGCGTGAGCCTCGGCGCGCAGTCGCTCGATGCGACGACGCTCGCGGCGCTCGACCGCGACCACGCGCCCGACGACGTGCGGCGGGCGGTCGACATCCTGCTCAATCGCGGGTTCACGGTGAGCGTCGACCTGATGACGGCGGCGCCTGGCCAGACGCTCGCCTCCGTCGACCGGGATCTCGATGCGGTCGTCGCGCTCGGCTCGCAGCATCTGTCGGTCTACTGCCTGACATGGGAGAAGGGCACGCAGTTCGAGTCGCTGCGCCGTCGGGGCAGGCTCGAACCAGCCGACGAACCGCTCGAGCGGGCCATGCTCGAACGCACGATCGATCGGCTGACGGCGGCTGGCTTCGAGCACTATGAGGTCTCCAACTTCGCCCGCCCCGGCGGCCGCTGCCGCCACAATGAGACCTACTGGGATTGCCAGCCGTGGGAGGCGTTCGGCCCTGGCGCCGCCCGGTTCGACGGTCGGGTGCGGATCACCAATCATCGCAGCACGACCACATGGATGCGTCGTGTGCTCGCCGGCGAGGACTTCACCGGTGACCGCGACGCCATGACGACGCTCGAGGCCGCGCAGGAACGGGTCGTGCTCGGACTCCGCCGGCGAGACGGCCTGCACCGCACGGCCTTTCTGGCCGCGAGCGGACACGACCTCGACCTCGTCGCCGGCGGGCCCATTCGCCGCTGGACCGACCGCGGCCTCGCCACCGACGACGGCGATCGCGTGCAGTTGACGCGAGAAGGCCTGCTCGTCTCGGATGCGCTGTGGGCGGAAGTATTGCGATCGAAGTGATCATTACGCGCCCTCTGGGCACGTTGAAAACCTGCCCCCACAGAGCGACTCGAGATGCTGAGGAGCCGGTCGGAGGCACGCGCAGGAGCCGGTGAATTCTGCGACTTACGAGCGATGCATGATTCGTCCGAGAGCATCCTGTAGCAGAATCCGCCGGCGACGAGCATGCCGCAGCCGGCGAGGCTGTGTTCACGAAAAACATCGCATCGTGCGATTTTTTCTTGGCGGGCTCCGCCCGCTGGTACTTACCCGGCCCTCCGGGCCTGGCGCGGGGGGGTAGGGCGACCATCGTACGCCCATGATGCTGAGGAGCCGGTCGGAGGCACGCGCAGGAGCCGGTGAATTCTGCGACTTACGAGCGATGCATGATTCGTCCGAGAGCATCCTGTAGCAGAATCCGCCGGCGACGAGCATGCCGCAGCCGGCGAACCAATCTGGCCCGTCATCAGCCGCTCTGGCCCGTCAGCAGCCGCATGTGCTCCCAGGCAAGTTGAAAACGTGCCCCACGATGAGCCGGCCAGGTGCTCATCACAGTGCATGCTGCAAGGTGGTCGGGTACGATACCCACATGAGCAACGAAACCCTCTGGGCACCGTGGCGTCTGGGATACGTGCAGGGGCACGACAAGGGCACGCCGCCGGAACCTGTCGAGCCTGAGCAGTGGCGCGACGGCGCCGCTCACGGCTGCTTCCTCTGCCGGGCGGCCGCGGCCGATGCGGTGCACGACGCTGCCCTGGGCGTGGTGGCCCGCACGCACGCGAGCGTGGTGGTCACCAACCGCTTTCCCTATTCCAACGGCCACCTGCTCGTCGCCCCGCTCGACCACCGGGCCGCGCTCGCCGATCTGTCCGAGGAACAGCTGCTCGATCTGCAGGCATGCATCGTGAAGTGGTGCGGGATCATGGAACGATCGATGCAGGCGCATGGCTTCAACATCGGCCTGAATCTGGGTGCCGTGGCCGGCGCGGGGCTCCCGGGCCACCTCCACTGGCACATCGTTCCTCGCTGGCCGGGCGACGTGAACTTCATGCCGACGACGGCGGGCGTGCGAGTGCTTCCACAGTCACTCGACGCGTTGCGGGAGCAGCTGGTGCAGGCGGCTGCCTCGCTGCCCCATCATCCCGAAGCCCGCCCCGACGGACCACGCCGATGACGGCGCGCAGCCACGATGACGAACGTGCCGAGATCCCCGGCTGGCAGCGGCGGGAATCGCTCCTGCTCGCCCCGTGGGCGATGCATGCGGTCGACTCGGCCGGCAGGGTGCACGACGAGCCGCCCCATGCGTTTCGCAGTCCCTACCAGCGCGACCGTGATCGCATCGTCCACTCGGCCGCGTTCCGCCGGCTCGCCCACAAGACACAGGTCTTCACCGGCTACCACGGCGACTACCACCGCAGCCGCCTCACACACACGCTGGAGGTGACGAGCATCGCCCGGACGCTCGCGCGGGCGCTGGCCCTCAACGAAGACCTCGTCGAGACCTTGGCGCTGGCCCACGACATCGGCCACCCACCTCTGGGGCACGCCGGCGAGGACACGCTCGCCGAACTGCTCGCCGACGAAGGCGGCTTCAACCACAACGCGCAGGCGCTCCGCATCGTGGAGCTTCTCGAGATCCGCTACCCGAACTTCCCTGGTCTCAATCTGTCCCGCGAGGTGCTCGACGCCCAGGCCACGCGGAAGAAGGACGGCACGGGACCGGCGCCGTTGCTCGAAACGCAGGTCGTCGATGCAGCCGACTCGATCGCCTACGACACCCACGACGCCGACGACGCCGTCGAACTGGGCCTCGTCACCATGGACGAGCTCCTCGGAATTCCGCTCGTGGCTGCCGCCGCACACCGCGCCCGCGACCGTTACGGTCCCCTTACGGGTGTTGAACTGCGGCGGGCTGCTCTCCACGAGGTGGTGGAATTCGAGGTGGCTGAGCTCGTCACGCGGAGTCGAACCGCCATCGCGGCCCTGGGAATCGAATCGGTAGCGCAGGTCCGTGAGCTGTTTCGTGGCCAGGGAGGCCTGCCGGGCGTGCGGATCGTGGCCCACACGCCGGAAGTCGCCGCCGGGAAGCACGCTCTGGAGCAGTTTCTCTTCCGCCGGGTCTACCGCAGCGACCGGGTGCTGGCTGTCAGGCTTCCGGCGCAGCAGAAACTGACACGCCTGTTCGAATGGTACTGCGTCCACCCCGACGAGATGCCGCCCAGCTTTCGCGGCCGCGTCGAGCAATTCGGCGTGCGGCGGAGCGTGGCCGACTACATCTCCGGCATGACAGACCGCTTCCTCGACCGCGATCATGACCTGCGCATCGGCCGCAGCTGAAAATCTCCGGTAGCCCGCATGGGGGGGGTGTTGTGATAGGCTGTACCATGGTCCGCTGCGGTTCTCACCCTGCTTCCCTTTTTCACCAAAGCTGCGCCGTTCCATGGCTCTCGTCGTCTTGCGAGCGATCTTCGTGATGGTCTCCGTGGGGATCGCCGTCCTCATGTTCAACTCGGCGCCGATGCGGGAGGCGGCCCAGTGGCTGCCGTGGGCCGTGCTCGCCGGCATGATCGTGCTGCCGTTGGCCGTGATCGGCATCGATGTGTCGCTCAGTCGCAAGGAACTGACGGTCATCACGTCGATCTATTTCGGCCTCCTGATCGGCGTGTTTCTGACATACGTCGCCATTCTCGCCCTCACTCCCCTGCTCGCCGCGGTGCCGCCGACGCCGCTGTTGGGATGGTTGCCGTCGATGCTCGGCATGATCCTCTGTTACATCTGCACGAGCCTGCTTCTGCAGACACGCGATGATTTCCGCTTCATCATTCCCTACGTCGAATTCGCCCGCGACGTGAAGGGACTGCGGCCCAACGTGCTCGACTCGAGCACGATCATCGACGGCCGAATCGCCGACCTCGCCGAATCGGGACTCTTCCAGAGCCGGTTCGTCGTGCCATCGTTCGTCGTGGACGAACTGCAGGAGGGGGCGGAATCCGCCGACAAGTTCC
>JBIIOL010000227.1:0-5826 GCA_044336965.1 Pirellulales bacterium
CCTGCGACAACCCGAACTGCTCGCGGAGCTTGGCGAGTTTCCCACCCTTGCTCGCCGAGTCGGCCGGCTGGCTCAGGGCCGAGAGCGGCACGAGCAGAACGGCGATTCCCACGAGCGCCAGGAGCGTGCCCGGCCGCAGCCCGAGCCACGACGCTGTCGGCTTGCGGCGACCGCTGCCAGACTGCCCGGCCGGACTACGGGGCGATTCGTGCGCTGAAGACGTCGGGGTCATGATGCCACCTCGCGAGCCTTGAGACAGAAGGCGCCGGCGATGAAGAACGCCAGCAGATATCC
Organism: Pirellulales bacterium; assembly: GCA_044336965.1. Classification (GTDB taxonomy): domain Bacteria; phylum Planctomycetota; class Planctomycetia; order Pirellulales; family UBA1268; genus CAMCQY01. The sequence continues at coordinate 295 of JBIIOL010000227.1, forward strand.
AATTGTTTCCATGCCGTGTTCGGCCACGAGATCAAACGGGATGTCGAAGCCGCCAGCGACGAAGTCGCTCGTGCCGAGCGAACTGAGCGAAGGAAATATCCCGGCCAGCAGCCGCATTGGCGCCAGGAGGAACGTGTCGACCGTCTTCATGATCTGTACGGCCGGCGAAGCCGCAAGTTCGACCGTGATGCTCGTCTGGGTCACGATGCGGTAGAGCGACTCGATCGGCCCTCCCCCCGGCACGATCGACGAATCTCCCGTCACCTGACTCTCGAACAGCCGCTGGATGAACTCGCGAAACTGGCCGATGAGCACCACGGCCAGGGTGGCGAACAGGGCCAGCGGTCCCCCGAGGAACGTGCTGAACATCACGCCCATCGCGGTCACCAACAGCATCGAAAAGAGGATGCCCAGACAGCTCTTCGCGTAGTTGAGGGCGAACGAACCGTCGCCTGCCCGCAGGTAAAAGTCAGCCTGCGCGACGCCGTAATACTGTGCCGGCTCCAGACACTGCAGGATCACCTCCACCCGGCCATCGGCCACGATGTCCTGGAACAGGTCGACCTGACGGGTGCCACCGTCGGTCGACGTGGAGGCGAGCTTCCGCGGGATGAGCAGCGAGTCGATCGTGAATTCCCGGGCGGTGAAATAAAATGGGTCGCTCTGCAGGCCACTGGCCGGATTGCGAACCCGTACGCTCCCCTTGATTCCCTTCTCGATCGAGCCCTTGTAGGTGCGAAACACCCGCACGATCATCTCGAGCGGCAGGCCATCGGCATACTCGCGTTCCGAAATGCCATCGAACTTCCAGATCGCGGCGGCGAGGCTGCCGCCCTCGATGTATTGCCGGTAGGTCCACTCGGAGCCGACGCTGATGCCCTTCGTGCTGGGCCGACCTTCGCGATCGAGAAAACGCAGGGTGCCCCGCAGCGGGCGCCGGGCCTCGAGCAGCCCCTCGGCTGCACCGATCGTGTAACCGGTCCCGGACCGCTGCACGGCATGACGATGCCCCTGAATGGTATCGGTCCAGCCGTTGCCAGAAGCATCGAGTTCGACGCGGTGGCGATGACCGCGATCCATGCTCGTCCGTCCCTCGAACCCGGTGACGGTCCCGCCAACGTCCTTGATTTCAACCATGTCCTCGACGGCGACCGCGTGGCCGTGACTCACGCTCCGCACGACGAAGCCCCAGCCGATCAGCCCCATGATCGCGAGCAGCACCGTTCCGACGATCGAAAACCCGAGGATGCGGCCCAGGACGATCTCGCCTGTGCGAACGGGCTTGGTGGTGACGGTCTGGATCGCCTTGGCCTTGATGTCGGCGGGCAGGCTGAACACAGAGAGCACGAGCGTCACAAGGCAGACCAGAAGGTTGGTCGCCCCGAGAATGAAGCCGAGGTACAGCTTGCCCGGATTGACACTCTTGGGATCGAGAAACCATCCCGCGAACAACACGATGAGCAGGAACAGCGCCAACGCGACGAGCACATTGCGACGCAGCGACTCCTGGATCGCCAGCCGTGCGAGCGCCCAGATCCTCCGGGGCGACATGCCCGCGAGATCGGCCAGCCCCGTCAATACGCCCCGGTAGACGCGATCACCAGCCGCCAGCGGCCCGTAAAGCACGGATTGCGTCAGCCACGCCAGCGCGGCGGCAACGACGGCCACCAGACTGCCGGCGAACAAATACCACAGCAACGCTGGGCCGATCCAAGCGGCAAACTTCGGGATTTCCTGTTCCAATACCATGGCTGCGGCTCACCCCTTCTATTGCTGACCGCCGTCGGCAGAAGCCTGCCGGGCGCGGCGGCCCGGACGGGCCTGCGTGTCGCGAACCACGTCGAGGAACAGGTCTTCGAGCGTCGTCCGCGGATTGCCGATTTCCACGTCCGTACGTCCGTGCCGCGCAAGCACCGCACGAATCTCCTCTCGAGCCTCGGGAGACAGGCCCCGGGCACGGATCTGCGTGACATCGGTAACCCGCAGCAGGTCTTCGACGCGACCGAGTTCCTTGAGTTCACCCTGGTGCAACACCGCGATCCGATCGCACACATCCTCGACGTCGGCCAGCAGGTGGGAGCAGAGGATCACCGTCTTGCCACGCTGCTTGAGGTCGATGATGAGATCCTTCATCTCGCGGGTGCCGATCGGATCGAGGCCGCTGGTGGGCTCGTCGAGCACGACGAGTTCGGGGTCGTTGATGAGCGCTTGAGCGACGCCGATGCGCCTGGTCATGCCCTTGGAATACTCGCGAAGTTGCCGCTTCTTGTCGCGGCCCAGCCCCACCATTTCGATGAGCGCGTCGGCCCGCCGCTTTCGTTCGTCCGGCGCCATGTCGAAGAGCCTGCCGTAGAAGTCGAGCGTCTCCTCAGCATCCAGAAACTTGTAGAGATACGATTCTTCGGGGAGATAGCCGATGCGCTCGTTCTTGGAAACGTCGGTGGCATCGCGACCGAACACGAGTGCCTCGCCCGACGTCGGAAAGACGAGGCCCAGCAACAGTTTGATGGTCGTTGTTTTGCCCGAGCCGTTTGGGCCCAGCAGGCCGAAAATCTCTCCCCGTCGAATCTCGAGATCGAGCGGTTTCAGAGCCACTTTCTTGCTGCGGCCCCAAAAATCGCGATAGGTCTTGGAGAGATTCCTGGCCTCGACGATGACATCGCTCTCACCGCGATGTGCCGACGCATTGCCGGCTGGCGTGACTGCGTGCATGACTTGCTCTGACTCCTTGCTCAGACACGGTGGCGGCGTGCACGCCATACCCCGCGCCAACCCACTTCGTACCTGAATAACGTTTTACAGACTCTGGAAAAACAGTGTAGGGGGCGACGCAAACCCCGCTGTCTGCTTACGTTCCGAACCAACGTCGGTTCACCGCCTGGCAGGCCTCAGCCCGCTGTGGCCGCTCACCGTTGACACCCCGGGAGTCCGGCATAGAATGACGAAACGTGCGATTGAGAATGAGTCTCAATTTCGCTGCATTCGATAGGAAACACTTCGCGAGCTATTTTCCCCATGAAATCGCACGCCTGTCATCCACGCCCCATCATCGCCCCCCTCTCTCGAATGGACCTTCGAGGTGGATTCACCCTCGTTGAACTTTTGGTGGTGATCGCCATCGTCGGCACGCTCGTCGGACTGCTTCTGCCCGCGGTTCAGGCGGCCCGGGAAGCGGCCCGGCGGACGTCGTGCCAAAACAACCTGCGTCAACTCGGCCTCGCGATCCATGGCTTCGAAAATGCAAATGCGTGGTTTCCGCCGTCGTCGTGGGCCGTCTCGACCTCCTCCGACCCATGGTCCGGCCAGGCGCGAATGCTTCCTTACCTGGAAGGCGACACGCTTTTCAAACGGATCGACTTCAACAAGCCCTATGGCGATCAGGCGAACAAGGACCTCTTTCCACCGAACGGAGTGGCGGCATTGAAGGTCGACGTGCTCGTGTGTGCGAGCGATGTCAACAGCCGCGCGAGACTTGATTCCGCAGGCATCCCGTCACACTTCCCCCTCTCCTATGGCCTTTGCACCGGCATCTTCAAGGTCTACGACCCCGCCACCAAAACAGACGGCGGTGCCGCCTTCGCACCGTTCGCCAAACTCCGCCCCCGGGCCTTTACCGACGGCCTGAGCAAGACACTGGCGCTCTCCGAGATCAAGGCCTTCAACCCGAGATCACAGGAGATCTCGGGGCTGAGCGACGTGCCGCCAGCCTCGCCGGCGGCGGCAGCCGCCTTGGCGTCCGCGGGCACGTTCGGCCAGACGGGTCACACCGAATGGGTTTGCGGCCGCACGCTGCACACCGGCTTCACCACCACGTTTCCGCCGAACACGGTGGTCCCTTACGTCCACACCGACGGCATCGCGTACGACATCGACATCTGCGGCAGTCGCGAGGGGGTGAGCACGACGACGCCGACCTATGCGGCCGTCACGTCCCGCAGCCATCATGCCGGGGTCGTCTCGTCCGCCCTGATGGACGGCAGCGTTCGCACCGTCGCCAACAGCATCGACGGCAGCCTGTGGAAGGCACTCTCGACGCGGGCCGGCAGCGAAACCGTCGCGGGCGACTACTGAGCAGGCCCGTTCTTCGCAGGAGCCATGCTCGGCTCCGGCGGACCGCGACGCGAAGCGAGTTCGGTCGCCACCGCGACAACGCGATGAGCCGCCAACAGTTCCGCTCGGGAAAAGTATGGCTCGTCCGGCGTGCCTCCCGCGTGATCGATCTTTTCGGCCGCCAATTTTTCCCAAGTCAGCCCGCTGGCGATGTGCCAGCACGCTGCCTGCGCCACCTTCTGTGAAAGTTCGCCACGCCCCAGGCCCTCGAGCACGATGGAGAGCTTGGGATCGCTGGAAAAGGCCTCTGCCCTGCCGAGTTTGTAGGGCATTCGCGTGGATGGCTCCGGCTTGCCATATTCGAGGCAGACCGTCTGCACCCGGAATGTGAGGGTCCGTTCGGGCGGAATGGAAAAGGCGCCACCACCAGGACCGCCAAACCCGCCGAAGCCGCCGGCCGGGGCCTGCTGGTTTTGGGCGCGACCTTGGGGCCGACCGGCCCCGCCGCCGCCGCCGCCAGTGACTTGAGCCCCACCATTCCCACCAGCACCCGCCCTCTGGCCGCCACCACCAAAATTTCCACCCTGTGCCAGAACAGGAACGCCAGCGAAGGCGTCGGGGAGACGCAATGTCAGCGGCCGCTTCGTACGGTTGGTGACGATGATCTGCGCTGACTTCGCGTTGTTGGGAATGTACCTGACGCTGACAAGCTGCTGCCCCTCCGCCTCGAGCAGATCGGGCACAGCCGAGCCCAATGGAGCCTCGGTCGCAGTGCTGGCCGACTCGGCCGCAAATGATGCCTGACCTTGTGCAGAAATGATCAGGACACCAGCGAGCAACCCGCCGAACAGGATACTGGCAACGCGCAACATGACTGCCTCATTGAACCGGAGGAAAGGAAGCGGCCCGGGACCCACGGGCAGGGCGTGCCGGTTCCTCGGGGAAAAACCGACTGGCCGCAGGCCCGCTCCTTCAGTATGCCTTCCGGATCGGGGCCAGGTGAAATCCCCGGACGTGCCCGGCCAACGCCGCTCGGCATGGGCGTGACGATCGTGCCGATTGAACCGGAAAAAGAGCCCGGCAACCGCTGTACCAAGGACGTCGTCGAATCAGCGCTTGGAGAACTGAGTGCCACGACGGGCGCCGCGGAGACCGTACTTCTTGCGTTCCTTCATGCGGCCGTCGCGAGTGAGCATGCCGCTGTGCCGCAGTTGCTCGTCGAGTTCGGAGTCAAACGCCTTGAGGGCCCGGGCAATACCCAGCCGGCAGGCACCCGCCTGACCGGTCGGACCACCGCCATCGACCGTGATGTCGACGTTCACCGCAGAAGCCTTGCCCATCTGCTCGAGGGCACCGGACACGAGCACGCGATCCTTGATCGCCGGGAAATACGCCTCGATCGCGCGACCGTTCACCGTGACGGTTCCGGATCCGGAACGGAGCCGCACGCGGGCCACGGCCGTTTTCCGACGCCCGGTGGCG
>JBIIOL010000228.1:0-5822 GCA_044336965.1 Pirellulales bacterium
ACGGATCCAGGACCGCCTCGGCCCCACGCGCACCGGCGGCCGGTTTGGCTGGCTCCAGTCGCTGGCCGACGGCATCAAGCTTCTCGCCAAGGAGGACCTGATGCCGGAGGGTGCCGACGGCATGCTCTTTCGCCTCGCTCCGTACATCAGTTTCTGTGCATCGTTCTGTGCCTTCATCGCCCTGCCGTTTGCCTTTGATTTCGTCGGGCAGCGGCTGAACGTCGGTGTGTTTTTCGTTGTGGCCGTGCTCGGTCTGGAGGTCTTCGGTGTGATCCTCGCCGGGTATGCGTCGGCCTCGAAGTGGTCTCTGTTCGGTGCCATGCGCGAGGCAGCCCAGGTGGTGAGCTACGAGGTGCCGCTGGGCATGTGCGTGGTCGTGCCGGTGATGCTGGCGGGCAGCATGGATCTGGTCACGATCGGCGAGAAGCAGGCTGGCTGGTTCACGAACTGGTATCTCTTCCACGACCCGTTCACGTTCGTAATCTTCTGGGTCTACGTCACCTGCGCCGTGGCCAGCGTCAATCGCGCTCCGTTCGACCTGGCCGAGGCAGAGAGCGAACTGGTGGCCGGGTTTCACACCGAATACTCCGGTCTGCGCTGGAGCTTCTTCTTCATGGCCGAGTACGGCTCGATGTTTCTCGTGAGTGCGCTGGCGGCGGTGCTCTTCATGGGCGGCTGGAACGGTCCGGTCCCCGTCGCCACGCTCGTCGGCCTGAGCGAGGGAACAGGCGACACAGCCAGCTATTTCGTGCGGTTGATCGGCTGCGGCAACCTGCTCTTGAAGGCCACGCTGGGCGTGCTGCTCATGATGTGGGTGCGGTGGACGCTGCCCCGGCTTCGCATCGACCAGGTGATGACAACCTGCCTCAAGTACTGCACTCCGATCGCTGCCGCGATGTTCGCGGGTGCCATGCTCTGGCAGTTGGCGTTTCCGGGCGGTGTCATTCGCGGCCTGTCGCGGCCTGCCGGGGAGATTCGCGAGGGCTGGCTGGAGGGGCCGGGCGGCCTGCCGCGTGGTCGTGGGGCTGTGCGGGCGACTCCGGCGGCCGCAGTCCGAGTTGATCCCCTGCCTGGTGCCGGGACTGAAGCCCGGATCGAAGCGCGGGATGTCGTGCAGGTGGTGCCATGATGACAACCGTGCTTGCCTCCGCCGTGTCGATCATGTCGATCACGGGGCCGCTGCCGGGGGTGCTGGCCGCGCTGCCGGGCGTGTTGCCTGTGGCCGCCGTGAACTGGCATTCGCTGCTGTTTCTGCTCTTTGCAGCCGTGGCGTGCGCGTGTGCCGTGGCGGTGGTGCTGGCCGACAACGTCGTGCGGATGGCTTTCTATCTGGTGCTCTCGCTCGCCTCGACGGCTGGGCTTTTCTTCCTCGCCGGCGCCGAGTTCGTGGGGGCGATGCAGTTGATGATTTACGTCGGCGGCACGCTCGTGCTGCTGGTCTTCGGCGTCATGTTGACTGCCCAGGCGCCCTTCGTGGCGATCAAGACCTCGACGAGCGACAGGGTGTTGGCCGGCCTGGTTGGGGCGGCACTTCTTGCAGTGCTGCTGCAGGCCGCGTTCCGGGTGGAGCCGTGGCGGAGGCCGGCCATGGCGGCCGAGTCGGCCCCGGCGGCCACCCCGATTGGCATGGCGTTGCTCGGCGTCCGCGTTGATACGCCTACTGCGGGCGTTCCCGCGGCGGCCGTGCGAAGCGGCTACCTGCTCCCATTCGAGATCGTGTCGGTGCACCTGCTCGTGGTGCTCGTCGGGGCGGCTTACCTTGCCCGCGCCAAGCGGCGTCGGACGCCGCGTGCCATCGACGTGGCAGCCTCTTCTGTCGGTCCCGTGGTGGAGGCCCGCCAGGCCGCCCGGTCCTCGGCTTCTGCGCTCGTGTCAGGGGGTGGGCGATGAATCATCTCGCGGCGGTGTTTTCGCCTGCGGCGACGCCGCTGTTTGCGGGGCTGCTGAGTTCCCCTGTGGGCGTTGCGCACTATCTCGTGGTGGGGGCTGTCCTGTTCACGGCCGGCGTGGTCTGCATGGCCCTGAAGCGAAACGCCTTGGGCGTGCTCATGGGCATCGAATTGGTGCTCAATGGGGCAAACGTCAATTTCGTCGCCCTCTCCTCGCCGTATCTCCGGGGCGAAGGGGCGGCATCGCTCGGCCTGGACGGTCAGGTGATTGCGCTCTTCGTCATCTTGTTGGCGGCTGCCGAGGCGGCCGTTGCCCTGGCGATCACGTTGAACTTCTACAACAACCACGCCACCGTCGACATCGACCGGGCCGAAGACCTCAAGGGCTGAGCCGCGATCGCGGCATGTGACCATGGATCCTGCCTCCCAACTCCCGATGCTGCTGGGCCTCGCGTGGCTCACGCCTCTGGTCTCATTCGTGGCGATCCTGTTTTTCGGGCCACGGATGGGGCATCACGGCAAGAATGCCGCGTGGGTGGCCACGGCTGCCATCGTCACGTCGTTGCTGCTCTCCCTTGCCGCCTTTGGCACATGGCTCTCCGCCCATCCGGTGGCGGCGGTGTCACATGCAACGCATGGCGATGGGCACGCAAGCGATGCTGCTCATGCGACCGATGCTCATGCCGAGCATGGTGAGCACGCGGACGCTGCGGGGCATGGCAGTCATGCAGGTGATGCGAGTCATGCAAGTCATGGCGACCATCATGCCGCCCGCGTTCCGACGGCCTACTCCGGCGACTGGTACACGCTCTACGAGGGGGGCAACCTCAAGCTGTCGATTGGCTGGTACATCGATGCCCTCACGGTGTTGATGTTCGTGGTCGTGACGTTCATCGCCACGTGCATCCATGTCTATGCGTCGGGCTATATGCACGATGAACTCCACGACGTCACCGACCACGAGGTGCACCTGTCCGGAGGCGGGCACCTGCATCGGCCGGGCCGTTTCCCCAGGTTCTTCCAGGCGTTGTCCCTGTTCTGCTTTTCGATGCTCGGCATCCTGATCGCCGGCAATCTCGCGATGGTCTTCATCTTCTGGGAACTCGTGGGCATCTGCTCGTGGTTTCTCATCGGCTTCTACTTCGAGCGGAAAAGCGCCTCAACCGCCGCCAACAAGGCCTTCATCGTCAATCGCGTGGGTGACTTTGGCATGCTGATCGGCCTGATGGCGCTGTGGGGTGCTCTGGGCACGCTGCACTTCGCCGACTCGACAGCGGCGGCAGCCGACGGAAGTGCGGTCACCAAGCCCGGCCTTTTCAGTCTTGTGAGGCCGGCTGCCACCGGCCATGCGCTGCAGGTGCCCGATGGGATGGTGACGTTTGCCAACGCAGACGAGGTGGGGCGGATTGCATCCGAGCACAGCGGGCGGCCCGGAGACGCGGCTGACGAAATTGCCAGCCGGATCGACGGCTGGCGGTCGCAGGGCATTGGCCGCTGGCTTCTCTTCATCGCGGGCGTCGGCATCTTCTGTGGCTGCGTGGGCAAGAGCGCCCAGTTTCCGCTTTTCGTCTGGTTGCCAGACGCCATGGAAGGACCGACTCCCGTCTCGGCGCTGGTTCACTCGGCAACGATGGTGGCCGCGGGCGTCTACCTCGTCGGGCGGTTCTATCCGGTGCTCACCCCGGACGTGCTGCTCGTGATAGCCATCGTGGGTGGCATCACGCTCTTCATCGCCGCGACGATCGCGCTGGTCGCCAACGACATCAAACGGGTGCTCGCGTATTCCACCGTGAGCCAGTTGGGCTACATGATGCTCGCGCTGGGGGTTGGTGGCTGGTCGGCGGGGCTGTTTCACCTCGTGACCCATGCCTTCTTCAAGAGCCTCCTCTTTCTCTGCTCGGGTTCGGTGATCCATGCCTGCCACACCAACGACATGCGAAAGATGGGCGGGCTCGCCCGGGTGATGCCATGGACCGCTGGGACGATGCTCGTCGGCTGTCTGGCCATCATCGGCGCTGGCATACCCTTCGTGATCGGTCTCTCCGGCTACTACTCCAAAGACGCCATCCTCGCCCAGGCGCTGTCGTATTCGCAGGCGAATCCGTCGTGGTCGATCCTCTTCTATGCGGTGGCCGGCGGTGCCTTCCTGACGGCGTTCTACATGTTTCGCCTCTGGTTCATGACGTTTGCGGGCTCGCCCCGGGATCATCATGTCGCCGAGCATGCCCATGAATCGCCGAACGTGATGGTGGCGCCGCTCGTCGTGCTCTCCGTGCTGGCGGTCGTGGCCGGCTGGACTCTCCCGGGCGGTTTCGGGATCGCCAACCTGGTCGAGCAGGCGCGTCCTGCCGGCACCGATGCTTCGACCACGGGCGGCTTCCTGTTTGGCAGCCTGACAGTGCCGGCGGAGCACCTCAGCCACGAGCGGGCTATTCACGTCACGGCCACGCTGACGGCATTCGTCACCGCGGCTGCCGGCGTGCTTCTTGCGGCGGCGATGTACCTGTGGCGGATGATCCCTCCGACGGTGGTCGCCTACATGTTCCGGCCTGTCTATTCCTTCCTCGTCAATCGCTGGTATTTCGACGAGCTCTACGATGCCATTTTCGTGCGGCCCGCCTTCGCCATCGCCGGGCTTGCCAGTGGCACCGACCGTGGTGTGATCGACCGGCTGATCGACGGGATTGCATGGTCGGCCCGGCAGTTGGCGGGCATCGACGCGTGGATCGATCGCAATCTGGTCGACGGGCTGGTGAACGCCACGGCGACGGCCACGTGGAACCTCGGACTCGAACTCAAAAAGCTCCAGACCGGACGTCTCCGCCAGTACGTGATGTTCATCGTGGTCGGTACGGTCGCCCTGTTCGTGCTGGCGAGCATGCTGTTCCGGGCCGCGCTCGCCAGCTGACAACGCGCCGACTGGCAGTCGGTCCGAATCGCATCCCGAAAACAACCTCGAAAAACCAGATCTTCAACCCCAGTTCGTTTCGTACGACCGCCCCGCAACCGCATACCACGATCCCCTGACGGACCCTTCCATGTCTCCCACCGATACGCTCGTCCAGCCCGCCCTCTGGCCCCTGTCGGCCATTGTCTTCCTGCCCGCACTGGTGGCCGCATTTCTGTCACTGCCGATCGTGCCAAAGGCCCGCGAGGACTTCATCCGTTGGACCACGCTGCTCACCATGGCGGTCGTCTTCGTGCTCTCGCTGTGGCTCGCCGTGCCGGCGCTGTTCGGGCCGGCAGGGCCGGCGCAGTTCCGGCTTGGCGATCCGTCGATGCAGGCCGTCGTCAAGCTGCCCTGGATCGAGGCATTCGGCATCGAATACCTGCTGGGCGTGGACGGCATCAGCCTGCCGCTGGTGGTGCTGACCACGTTCCTGTCGATGCTGGCCGCGGCCGCGAGCTGGCCGATCACCAAGCACGTCAAGGCCTATCACGTGCTTTTTCTGCTGCTGGTCACCGGCATGCTCGGCGTCTTCGTGTCGCTCGATTTCTTCCTGTTCTACGTGTTCTGGGAGGTGATGCTGCTGCCGATGTACTTCCTGATTGGCATCTGGGGTGGGCCGCGGCGCGAGTATGCCGCGATCAAGTTCTTCCTCTACACGCTGCTGGGCAGCGTGCTGATGCTGCTGGCCATCCTGATGCTCTATTTCACGAGCGACCTGCGACTGCTGTCCGACGAGCAACTCGTCGCCTCGCATGTCGTGAGCCCCGCGGTGGACGGTGTTGCCCGCTCCGCAGCCCTTGAATCCATTCGCACGTCCGAACGGCCGCTGCACACGTTCAACATCCTAGCTCTCGCGCAGATCGGCCAGTTGCCCCAATCGCCCTTCGCGGCGTCGCAGGTCTGGGGCATGAGCCTCGAGACGTGGGCCTTCTTGCTCCTCCTCATCGGCTTCGTGATCAAGGTGCCCGTGGTGCCGGTGCACA
>JBIIOL010000229.1:0-5796 GCA_044336965.1 Pirellulales bacterium
CCTTTTCGCCCTTCAATACACTCGCTGCAGCCCAGCCGTCCTGCTGGTAGTCGACCTCGGCCCGCTTGAGTTCCACGGGGATCACCTTGGCGTCGCCCGGCGGCTCGATCTCAGCCTCCAGCTTCGTCACCACGATGTTGCCGTTGCCCGCGCGGCCGAAGCCGCCACCGCCGGCCAGGCTCGCGTCTGGCAGCACTTCGAGCCGCAGGCCGCCGAACTTCCCGGCCGGCACGAGCGATTCGAATTCGTACGTGTCCCGAGGTGGCAGCTGGCCCTCCACGAACCAGGAGCCGTCTTCACTCCGTCGGAAGCTGGCCCCGCCGACGCTTCGCAACTCGAGCGGTTCGAACGATTCCCAGGCCTCGTCGGGCTTGCCCAACGCCGGGCGAATCTCATCCTCCCAGGCCGCCAAGAGACCGTCGATGTTCGCCACCTCGGCCTTCATGGCGAGCTCCGCATCGGCCACCACCTTCTCGAGCCTCGCCAGTTCCTGATCCTGCTCCGGCGAGGGCAGCAGATGGAGCGGATCGGAGTTGCCGCCGCTGCGATTCTGCGCCCCCATGATCGTGCCACTTTCGGGAACGTTGTTGAACAGCGAGAAGAGGGCGTAAAATTCCCGCTGCGAGAGCGGATCGTATTTGTGGTCGTGGCAGCGGGCGCAGCCCACCGTGAGCCCGAGCCAGGTCTGGCCGGTCGTCTCGACGCGGTCGATCACCGTCTCGACACGCCACTCCTCGGCGATGATGCCCCCCTCGCCGTTGATCCGGTGGTTGCGATTGAACCCCGTGGCCACGATCTGATCCCGCGATGGCGTTTCCAGCATGTCGCCGGCGAGCTGCTCGACCGTGAACCGGTCGAACGGCAGGTTGCCGTTGAACGCGTTGATCACCCAGTCGCGCCATGGCCAGTTCGAACGGCTGGAGTCGGTCTGGTAGCCGTGGCTGTCGGCATACCGCGCCGCGTCGAGCCACTCGATCGCCATCCGCTCGCCGAAGTGTGGGCTGGCCAGCATGCGATCGACATATTTTTCATACGCATCAGAGGATTGGTCCGCCAGAAACGTATCGACGTCGGCGGGCACGGGCGGCAGGCCGGTGAGATCAAGGGCGACACGTCGCGCGAGCGTCACGCGATCGGCCTCGGCATTCGGCGACAGGCCTTCATGATCGAGCTTGGCGAGAATGAACTGGTCGATCGGTGTCTTCGGCCACGCAGCATCTTTCACCACGGGCACCGCCGGCCGCTGCACCCGTTCAAACGCCCAGTGACCGCGATACTCCGCCCCCTCCGCGATCCACCGACGAAGAACCTCGGCCTCCGCCGACGTGACCGGCTTGTTGACGTGCGGCGGCGGCATGATCACGTCGGGATCGGTGCTCGCGATACGGGCGAGGATCTCGCTGGCCTCCGGCTTGCCCGGCACGATCGCCGTCCCGCCGCTCTCGAGCGCAGCAATGGCGACACCACGGTCGTCGAGCCTCAACCCCGCCTGCCGGTCTTCGGCATCGGGGCCATGGCAGGCGAAGCAGCGGTCGGAAAGGGTCGGCCGCACGTCGCGGTTGAAGTCGAGCTTCGAGTCGGCAGCAACGGCCAGCCGACCTGCCGACAGGCATACGAGGGCCGCCAGCAGAGCGCGACGGGTCGACGCAGTCACCGGTGCGGTGCATCCCATGGACGAATCCTCGATGGACTCAGAGGGGGAAACACCCGCGTCGCCGTTCGGCAGCCACTCCCACAAGCGGGAAAACCGGCCGTCAAACGCGGACCTGTGTGATGCGGCAGGTCGATCAGCGGGACCTTGCAAGACTACCACGCATTGCCAAGCCGAACAAACCATCTTCAACGGCCTGCAACACGCCCGATTCGGCTGCGCTGACGTTTCTACGCAAAAAGCTGCTCGACGACGCCGGTGCTGTCACCAAAGCGGTCCAACTTCACGCCGAGCCCGTGCAGCATGGTGAGCCAAACGTTGCACAAGGGCGTGTTCTTCGGCAGCACGATGTGCTCGCCGAGTTTGAGTCCGGCACCGCCGCCGGCGATGAGCGTCGGGCAGTTCAGCAGCGAATGCTTGGAGTGCAGGTTGCTGCCAAACACGATCGTCGTGTGGTCGAGAAGGCTCGATCCGTCGGACTCCTTCGTGGCCTTGAGCTTGTCGATGAGGCCGGCCAGCAGCTCGCTCTGTGCCAGGTCACGCTTCTGCGACGCCTCGACCCGCACGCCCGGGTTGTAGTGGCTCATATCGTGGGCCGCCACGCTCACGTCCAGGCTTTTGAGCAGATGCTTGATCGGCTGGCGAAACGTCACCACCCGCGTGCTGTCGGTCTGCAGGGCGGCGACCATCAGGTCGTACATCAGCTGGATCTCACGCTTTCCCTCGGCACCCTCCTTCGGCTCACCCACCGGGGCCTGCGGCTTCTTCACGCCGAGCCACTCTTTCTCCTTCACGAGCCGGCTCTCGACGTCGCGAATACTCTCGAAATACTCCTCCAGCTTTCCCGCATCTGTCCTGCTCAAGCCGCGTCGGAGGTCCCGGGCATCGTCGAGCACGGCATCGAGCACGCTTTCGTTCCGGGCAATCGCCGCCTGCCGCGCGGCCAGTGGCAGCGTTTCTTCCGAGAAGAGCCGATGGAACGTCGTCACCGGGTCGTTGAATCCGGCGATCGGCTTTCCGCCCGCATCCCAAGCGAGGGATAGCCCCGGGCCGTGGCCATGGCCGTCGAGTTCCGGCTCGCTGCCGTTGAGCTGGATCGACGCATAACGGGTGTCGCCGCCGATGGCGCGGGCGGCCACCTGGTCCGCCGAGATCGTGTTGTGAAAGCTCTGCCCCTTCTCCGCGAAACGGTTGGCCCCGGTCAGCCAGAAGGTGCTCCCCCAGTGCGGATCGTTCACCAGCTTGTGACAGGTCCCCTGGACGATCGTGAAATCCTGCTTGTGACGCGCGAGTGGCTCGAGCCCGAGCGGCAACGTGTAGTCAGCGCCGGTCTGTTTGACATCGGGAAACCACGTCTCCTCCGTCACGCCGAAACCGATCCCGAGAAACACCACCCGCTTGGGCCGAGCCGCGGCAGCACCTGAGACGGGCGCCGCGACCACAGGATCGCCCACCGACTCCAGGGCGGGCAGGGCCAGAAGCGTGCTGGCGGCACGAAGGGCCTGACGGCGGTTGAGTCGGGCTTGCAACGGGTTCGACATGATCGGGGGTCCTTTCTGGTGACGCTTCCCTGCCTGATGACGCCTACTTGTTTTGAAATACCCTGCTGGCGACGAGGGTCTGGAGAAACTCGCGCAGGGAGAAATTCTTGGTGGCTGCAGAGGCAACCATGTCGTCGACGAGTTGCTCGTCGGCGAAGCCGACCGGCCGGCCCATGGCATACTCCACGACCGCCTCGGCAAAGCCCCTGGCGAATCGCTCCGGCTGCGATGCGATCAGTCTGCGGAGTTCGAAAAAGTCCTTGAATGCACGGCCGTTGTGGAAGGCGCCGGCAGGATCGATGACCGCCTTCTCCGGCGGCAGCCCGCTCTCCGTGTAGGCCGTCCGCCATCGGCCGGCCGCGTCGAAGTTCTCCAAGCCGAACCCCACGGGATCGATCTTGCGGTGGCACTGGGCGCACTGCGGCTCCTGTTGATGCATCCGCAGCCGCTCCCGTGGAGTGAACTTCGATGCATTGATCCTCGCCAGTTCGGGCACGTTGGGCGGCGCGGGTGGCGGCGGATCGTTCACGAGCTTCCGCAGCACCCACGCCCCGCGCTCGACTGGGCTGGATCGGGTGCCGTCGCTGCCCATGGCGAGGATGGCAGCCATGCCGAGCAGCCCGCCACGCGGCGAACCCTCGGGCACGGCAATCTCCCGAAACTCGTCACCGCGCACCCCGTCGATGCCGTACAAGCTCGCCAGCAGGGCGTTGACGAAGATCGTATCGCTTTCGAGCATGCGGTTCAGGCTGCCGCCGCTCTGGAGCAGGTGGGTGAAGGTCTCGATAACCTCCGACCGCGCCGCCTCCTTCGTGCCCGGGTCGAATCCGAGTTCCTTGTCGAACTGGAAGAAGTCGAGCCGCGACATCGTCAGCCATTGCTGCACGAATGGCGACGTGAAGCCCCGCGCCTTGTCATCGGCGATCATGCGATCGACCTGCTCCGCCAGCACGGACGGATGCTTCAACGTCCCGTCGCGGGCCAGCGAAAGGAGCGTCTCGTCGGGCGGACCGCTCCACAGGAAATACGAGAGCCGGGTGGCCAGTTCGAGATCCGTCAGAGCCCGCGGCTGGCCGTCGGTGGACGGCTCGGCAAGATAGAGAAACCGCGGCGAGGCAAGGATCACCGACAGCGGCTCCTTGATCGACTCCACCGGCGTCTGCCCCTCCGACCGCAGGCCTTCGTAGAGACCCACGAGACGATCGACGTAGCCGGCGGCCGGCGGCCGGCCTCGGAATCCCCGCTCAGCGAAGCGAGTGATCACCTCCGCGGCGGCGGTGCGTTCCGCGTCAGCACTACTCCCCTTGCCAGCAGCAGCATCCAACCGCTTGATCGCCTCCCGCACATGCCCGATCGCCGTGGCGAACTCCGGCGGCTCGATCGGCCCCTCGATGTCGAGGCTGTCGACCCAGATGGCATAGTCGATGCCGACACCATTGCGGGCGGCCTCGCGCTTGTTGAGCGAGTGGAGGCGTCCGACGTAGGGATCGGCCGAATTCTCGTGGATCACGAACAGCCCGGGCGTCGACTTGTTCTTGCGTATGAAGAACTCGACCACGCCGGGATCCCGGATAGTGCCGCCGACGTGATGGCTGTTGATGAACGCGAACGCCTCACCTACGGCGTAGAGTTCGATGAAACGACGCTCCGGAGGTGCCGTGTCCGTCGCTCCGCACCGCACTCGCACGCGGTAGGTACCGGCCGGCCAGTGGCCAGGGATGTTCACGTGCTGGGAGCAACTGGCCAGATAGCTGTTGAGTCCGAGATACATCCCCGTGTCGCTGTGCGGCATCGACAAGTAGTGGGACCCCTGGACGGTGATCGATTCCCAGCCGCGATCGAGAAGATAGGCGTCCGTCGCGTCAGCGAAGCCGAACGACCGCGGATCGGGGGCGCCTGCGATCTCCGCCCAATGCCGCGGGAACCTGAAGGGCTCTTTCTTGTGTTCCTCGCGAAGCCGGGCGGCCAACGCGACGTTTTCCGGCCGTGCCGCTGCCTCGTTCACCGCGCTCTCCCAGGCGAATCGCCGCTTGTGGATGTCGACGGCACTCTGGATCTGCTTCCTCATCGCCGCGTTGACCCGGTCTTCCGACTCAACATGCACGACCTGCTTCTTGCCCTGATGCAACTGGGCCGCCTGCTGGAACGCGTCGTCGAGGGCCTCGCGGGCGAGCTTCCGATACAACTTGAACTGCTCGCTCGACATGAAGAGAGCGGAGCCGGACGTGTCGAACCCGCCGGCAGCGGTATCAGCCGGGAGCGAACGGACGTCGATCTCCACGCCGAGCAATTGGCGGAGCGTGGTGTCGTATTCCCGCCGGTTGAGTCGTCGCATCGTGATCCGGCCGCCGCTGTCGGCGAGATCCCGTCGGGCCGTGACCATTGCGGTCGAGAGCGTATCGAGGAATTCGATCTTCTCCGGCCCCTGCGGCTGCGGGGAGTCGTCCGGCGGCATGTCTCCCGAATTCAGCTGGTTGAGCACTTGTTGCCAGCGGTCGGCGGCCTCGACGGAGTCGAGCGTGAACGGGATGTCATCCAGCCGCATGCCGCCCTGCGGCTCGTCCCGATCGTGGCACTCGAGGCAATACTTCGTGAGAAAGGCCT
>JBIIOL010000230.1:0-5786 GCA_044336965.1 Pirellulales bacterium
CGGCCCGCCGAACTGCTCACGCAGGCCTCCGCGATCCTCGGACAGGGGCAACTGTCGCTGGCCAAGTATCTCTTCATCGTGAGCGGCGGTGATGCCCCGGGCCTCGATGCGCACGACGTGGCCCCCTTCCTCGCCCACCTGCTCGAGCGTGTCGACTGGCGACGCGACTGCCACTTCCACACCGAAACCACGATCGACACCCTCGATTACTCCGGCAGCGGATTCAACGCCGGGTCGAAACTCGTGGTCGCGGCCCGCGGCCCGGCCATCCGGACACTGCCGCGTGAACTCACGTCTGGCATCTCGTTGCCCGACGGCTTCCGCAATCCAAGGGTCTGCCTGCCCGGCATCGTGGCGATCGAGGGGCCGCGGATCGAGCCACGTCCCAGGCTTGAGTCACCGAACGATGAGAGCATCTGGGCGACGGCCACGGCCGCGCCGTGGTCGGCCGACGTCGAACGGCTGACGGCGGCGATTGCTCCCGAACATCCGCTCCGCGCCTGGCCGCTTGTCGTGGTCGTCGATGACAGCGAATTCGCGGCCGCGAGCCTCGAAAACTTTCTCTGGCTGACGTTCACCCGATCAAACCCCGCGGCCGACGTGCATGGCGTCGATGCGGCGGTGCACCAGAAGCACTGGGGCTGCCGGGGGCCGCTCGTGATCGACGCCCGGCTCAAGCCGCATCACGCGCCGCCTGTCGAGGAGGATCCGGCCGTGTCGGCCCGTGTCGACGATCTCTGCCGTCGCGGCGGCCCGCTGGCTGGGATTCTGGCCGGGAGCTGACGCAACCCGCATTCAGCAAGTTGAAAACTTGCTGCCACGAGGAGGAACACCCAGCGCCAGGCCCGGAGGGCCGGGTCAGAACCAGCCGACGGAGGTCGGCCAAGGCAAGGTCGGCACGATGCCGAGCCTTGCCGTGAAGCAGCGTCAGCCGATCGACGCGATGCGGACCGTCGTCGAGATCGAACGATGCCCGGTGCGACGGCGGTAATTCTTGCGGCGGGCGAACTTCTGCACGTAGATCTTCTTGCCCTGCACGACCCCGACCACCTCGGCCTTCACCTTCGCCCCCTTCACAACCGGAGCACCGAGCGTCAGCACGCCGGCCTTGCTCACGGCCAAAACCTCGTCGAAGACCACCTCGCTGCCGGCCGGCAGGTGGCGGAAGTCGATGTCAAGCACCTCGCCCTCGCTGACGCGATACTGCCGACCGCCGTCGACGACGATGGCGTAGTGGTGGCCGGCGCCCGCCATGCTGGAGGCAGACGTCGAGGGAGCACTGGTCGAAGCAGACTTGGCCATGGTGGTTACCGCTGTGAAAGGACGAAGGGAAAGGAAACGGATGAGGAACAGAACTGCCAGCCCAAAACGGGCCTTTTTTCGAGCCACTTAGCCTAGCAATGGACCGCCGCTGGGTCGAGTGGGGCCCGAAAACATGGGTTTTTACGGGAACCGCACGGTGCGGCCGCTCGAATCCCAGGCCTCGATGAGGAGGTGCTCGGGCGACGCGCTCTCCTTGCCAGTCACGTGCAACTGCACGTGCGTGGCATCCTCGAACTGGGCAATCTCCCGGCGCTTCCGGTTGTTGATCCAGGTCGCCACCTCGTCGTGCACCGTCACGTTGAGCCGGGCGATGTCGTCCCGCGTGGCGGAGAGCTGGAGCGTGCGCATCACCTCGATCGCCATGCTCTCGGCGGTCTTCACGATGCCGGTGCCCGAGCAGGTGGGGCAGTCGCGGAAGATACTCTTCCGTAGCGACGGCCGAATCCGCTGCCGGGTCATCTCGATCAGGCCAAACGGGCTCGTCCGCAGGATCTTCGTCCGGGCCCGGTCCCGCTTCATGGCATCGTGCAGCGCCTTCTCGACGCCACGCCGGTATTTCTCCCGCCGCATGTCGATGAAGTCGTTGACGATCACGCCGCCCAGGTCGCGCAGACGCAGCTGCCGGGCGATCTCCTTCGCCGCGATCAGGTTCATCTGGTAGGCGTTCTCCTCCGCCGACTTCTCGGTGCGGAAGCTGCCCGAATTCACGTCGATCGCCACGAGCGCCTCCGTGGTGTCGATCACGATCGAACCGCCGCCCTTGAGCGGCACCTTCCGCTGGTGGATGCGGCTGATCTCCTCCTCCAGGCCGTAGCGGTGAAAGAGCGGCTCTTTGCCTTCGTAGAGCTGCAGCCGAGATACATACTTCGGCATCACCAGTTCGAGAAACTCCCGGGCCCGTTCGTAGGCGGCCGGCTCGTCGATCAGGATCCGCCCCACGTCCTCCGTAAACATGTCACGGATCGTGCGGATGATCATGTCCGACTCTTGGTAGATGTCGATCGGCGCTGAATACTTCCGCATCCGCCGGACGATCGACTTCCAGAGCCGCAGCAGGTAGGCCATGTCACGGGCCATCTCCGACTTGGTCCGCTCCGTGCCTGCCGTGCGGACGACGAACCCGACACCCTTCGGCGGACGCAACTCCAACATGATGTCGCGCAGCAAACGCCGCTCGTGCTCGTCGTCGATCTTCTTCGACACGCCCACGCGGCCCAGCGGTGGCATCAGCACGAGGTAGCGGCCCGGGATCGAGATATAGGTGGAGAGGGTGGGTCCCTTGGTGCCGAAGCCTTCCTTGATCACCTGGACGAGCACCTCGTCGCCCCGCCGCAGAACGTCCTGAATGGGCGGTTTCACCCGCGGCCGGTCGCCCAGCCGGGGCTTCCGCCGCGTAGCCGTCTTGGGTCGCCCGTCTGCATCGGTCTCCTCGATGTCGGCACCGCGGCTGGCGGCCTCTCCGGCCTCGAATGCCTTGTCAGGATCGAGCCCGCCCTGCCGGTAATACTGCGGCTCCACGTCGCTGATGTGGAGGAATCCGTTGCGGCCCACGCCGAAGTCGACAAACGCCGCCTGAATACTCGGCTCGATGTTGACGATGCGGCCCTTGTAGATGTTGCCAACGAGGTTGTCCTGGCTGGTCCGCTCCACGTAGAGCTCCTCCAGCACGCCGTCTTCCATGATCGCGATCCGGCACTCCTCCGGCTGCGACACGTTGATGAGCATTTCCTGTTTCATGTCCGTTTTCCTTTCGATGACTTTCCCGCCCCGCAGGGAGGGTGTCGCGTTGGCGGCCCTGCCACTACGCGATCGTTTCCGCGAGCAGCCGACGCAGTTGATCGCGCAGGTAGGCTTTCACCTCCCGAGCGGCGTCCATCGTCAGCGCTTTTTCCGCAATCACGCGGCATTCGGCGGCCGAAACACTTCGGACCACCTGCTTCACTTCGGGGATGGCGCTCGCCGGCACGCTCAGCTGCCGCAGGCCCAGTCCCAGAAGCAGCTGCGTGTACATCACGCTGCCGCTCATCTGACCACATAACGTTGCCGGCACGCCGGCCTCGGCCGCCACGTCCAGCGTGCGGCGCAATAGCCGCAGCACCGCCGGATCACAGGCGTTGTAGAGTTCGGCGACCTCCTTGTTGCCCCGATCGACCGCCAGCGTGTACTGGATCAGGTCGTTGGTGCCGATCGAGACAAAGTCAACCTCTTTGATGAATGCATCGAGCATCATCACGGCGGCCGGTGTCTCGACCATCATGCCGACCGGCATCTTCGCGTTGAACGCGATACCGTGCTCGGCCAGATCTTCCATCACGTCCGCCAGCACCATGCGGGCCTGGCGGAGTTCGACGATCGTGGAGACGAGCGGGAAGAGCACCCGCACGTCTCCCAGGGCGCTGGCCCGGAGGACCGCCCGCAGTTGCGTGCGAAACATCGGCAGTTGCCGCAGCGAGAGCCGGATGCTGCGGAGGCCGAGGCAAGGATTCCGCTCCTCCTCCGACTTCGACTCCGTGTGCATCTTGTCCGAGCCGAGGTCGAGCGTGCGGATGACGACCGGCATGCCGGCCATCGCCTGCACCACGTCCCGGTAGGCAGCGAAGTGATCTTCTTCGGTCGGCTCGTGCCGGCTCGTCAGGTAGAGAAACTCGGTGCGGTACAGGCCGATGCCGTCGCACCCCCGGCTCAGGCACTGTTCGGCCTCGCTGGGAAACTCGATGTTGCCGGTGATCTGGATCCGCACACCGTCGGTGGTCACGGCGGGCAGGTCCCGCAGCCGGTCGAGCTTCTTTGCGGTCGTGCGGGCCGCCTCCACCTCGAGCCGATAGCGTGCGATCGTCTCCTCGTCTGGCTGGAGGATCACGATCCCCTGGTTGCCGTCGAGGATCACCGGTTCGCCACCGGACACGTCGGCCAGAAACGGACCGATGCCCACCACCGCCGGAATCTCGAGCCCCTCAGCCACGATCGCCGTGTGGCTGCCAGGCCCACCCAGTTCCGTGGCAAAGCCCTGCACGAACCGCCGGTCGAGGTTGGCGGTCTCGCTGGGCGTGAGGTTGTGGGCCAGTACGATCACCGGTTGCGAAATCGCAGCGAGTGTCTCGCGACGCTGCCCCAGCAGGTTGCGAAGGAGGCTCTTCTCGATGTCGTAGATGTCGTGCGCCCGCTGCGAGATGTGATTGTCGAGATTCTGAAACACCTTCGCGTAGCGGCGGAGCGTTCGGCTCACGGCATATTCCGGCCACCAGTTGCGGTCGCGGACGGCCGTGGCCAACTCCTCCTGGAGCTTGGCATCGTGCAGCATCGCCAGATGGGCATCAAAGATGGCGGCATACTGCTCGCCGAGTTCGGCCCGGATCGCATCCCGGTTCCGCTCGATTTCGCGGGCAGTGTCAGCCACTGCGTGCTGCAGTCTGGCAAGTTCCGTGTCGACCGCGCTCCGCTCGACGAAGCGGCGCGGGATCCGGAAGCCCTCACTGTCGAGGACGAGCGCTTCGCCGATCGTGACGCCGGGCGAAACGGCGATTCCCTGGAGTTTCAGCATGGGGGCGCATTTCGCCCGCGGGCTGCGTCGTGTCGGCCTGGGAGATCGCGCTCATGCCATGCCGTGCATGGCGGCTGCGATCAGAATCCCGGCTGCACTCGCGCCTCGCGGCTCGTTGCGGCTCCTTCGTTGTATGGACTGCGTATGGACTGGGGTATTGGAACTGTGTGGACCAAAGCTGGCGGGCCGACATAAGCGGCCCAACATCATCTGCCAGCCATTACCGGCTTTCGTTGTTTTCCTGGTCGTTGAAATTGCGATCGAAGAGGCTGCCGATCGCCTCGAGCGCCTCGCGGGCGTCGGGCCCCGTCGCCTCCACGACCAGCCGCGTGCCCGCCTCGGCGGCGAGCGTCAGCACATCGAGGATGCTCTTTCCGTCAACTCGCTGAGAATCGCTCAGCAACTCTATCCGTGACTGCCACTTGCGGGCCTCGCGCGCGAGTTGGTCTGCCGGCCGGGCGTGCAGGCCCTGTGGCATCCCGACCACGACTTCCCGCGAAACCACCTGTTCACTCATGCTTTCCCGAATGTCAGCCACTCGGGCCTCACCTTCCTCTGCGGCGGCGGTCACGACGCCACCCCGTGGCTGTCGGCCTCCTCCAAAAGGTGCTGGATGTCCATCGGCCCCTTGGCCGACTTCAGGTGCCGGCAGAATGTTTCATCGCGGAGCTGACGGGAGATGTTCTCCAGCGCCCGCAGATGATCCCCCGGACGGTCCGGCGGCGAAACGAGCAGAAAGAAAAGCTGCACGGGCTCGCCGTCGAGACTCTCGAAATCGACTCCGTCATGGCTGACCGCAACCGTCCCGACCAGCCGACTGACACTGGGATGCTTGGTGTGAGGAACAGCCACGCCCCGGCCGATGCCGGTACTGCCAAGATCCTCACGCTTCATGATGGCCTTGACGATGCTCTCCAGGTCA
>JBIIOL010000231.1:0-5767 GCA_044336965.1 Pirellulales bacterium
GATCTGGCAAATCCAGCGAAGCCGCGAGTCGTCGGCGAGTTGAAGGTGCCAGGATTCTCGTCCTACCTGCACCCGCTCGACGCCACGCACCTGCTGGGCATCGGCCGCGACGTCGATCCAGACACCGGCCGCGTGCGCGGCCTGCAACTCTCGATATTCGATGTCGGCAACCCTGCCAATCCGAAGCGGTCCGCGACCTACACCTTCGCAGGCGACGGCTGGGAATCGTGGTCGGCAGCCCTCTGGGATCATCACGCACTCTCCTGGTTCGCCCAGCAGGGCATCCTCGCTCTGCCCGTGCAGCAGGGCGACTGGTGGCAGGGGAGCAACGGGCTGGTCGTCTTCAAGGTCGACACGAATTCCACCGATGGCTTCACGAATCTGGGCGAGATCACGCACGACGGCCCCGTGCAGCGAAGCGTCCGCATCGGCGAGTTCCTCTACTCCGTCTCCTCCGGCCAGGTGAAGGTACACCGATTGGACGCACCGACGGTCGAGGTTGGCAGCACGCGGCTGACGGCCGCGGTCGATCCGTGGAGTGGCTACGTCTGGTAGGGAGGCTTCGCCGCGGGTCGGCGACAAAGCCTACGCCGCGGGACTGCGAGAGGGTAGGATCGTGTTCATGTTCGAACACCGCACCGCCCCGCTGCTTCCACGGCAGCATTTTCTCCTCCGCGTGCTGGGCTATATGGCCCTGGCGACGGTGCTAGTGGGAGTTGCCCTCGGGATCGGCGTGCTGGGCTATCACCATCTCGGTGGCCTGCCGTGGATCGACGCCCTGGTGAACGCCTCCATGATCCTCGGTGGCATGGGGCCCGTGGACCCGATCGCCTCGAATGCCGGGAAGCTGTTCGCCTCGTTCTACGCCCTGTTTTCCGGGCTGCTGTTCATCGGAGTGGCCTCGCTTGCAGTCGCCCCGTTCGTGCATCGCATCATGCACAAACTGCATCTCGACGACGAGTGAGCGCGTCGCCCCCACACACCACCCGCCCCCCATCGACACGAACCATGGACGCTCCTGAAACCGCCGTTGCAGAAACGTCCACACCCAAGCCGGCCTCCACGGACGGGTACCGCTCGCTCGACGAGCGGATCGCCATCGGACGCGCCCAAGCGAAGGAACTACCACCCGCACAGATCGGCGACCCACCGGCACGGGATGGCCGGCCCGACATCGTCGACGTGCTGCGAGCCGAGGCGAAGGGACGGATCGCCGACCTCCTTCCGCTGCGGCACGGCCGGATGGCCGTCGGGCCGTTCGCCACCCTGCGTGGCACGGCCGGGATCATGGCGGCGGACCTGGCCTCCCGGCCCAGCACGAATCTGATCGTGCAACTATGCGGAGACGCCCACCTCGCAAATTTCGGCATCTACGCGTCGCCCGAGCGGTCGCTCGTGTTCGACGTCAACGATTTCGACGAAACCCACCCGGGCCCGTTCGAGTGGGATGTGCTGCGACTTGCCACGTCGTTCGTGTCGTGCATGCGTGCACAGGGCGACTCCGAGAAGGCCGCCTCGCTGGCGCGGAAGGTCGCGACCGTCTACCAGGCTGCCATGACCGACCTGGCGGGACGCTCGACGCTCGACGTGCTCTATGAACGGATGACCGCCGCAGACATCGAGGCTCTGGCGGAGGAGTCGGAGTCGGCCGCGGCAGTGAAGGAGGCCGAGGCTGCCCTCGAGAAGGCCCGTCGCCGGACGCACGAGCGGGCCATTTCCAGGCTGACGGAGGTCGTCGACGGCGCCCGCCGATTCAAGACGACCCCTCCGGTGCTCATCCGCTGCGAAGACGATGCCATCCGCGAGGGCTACCAGAAGGAATTTGCATCCTACATCGACACGCTCCCCGCGGAATGCCAGGCGATCGCCCGCCGCTACGCGGTCGTCGACTTCGCGATGAAGGTCGTGGGCGTGGGCAGTGTCGGCACCTATACCTGGGTGGCATTGCTCGAGGGCCGTGATGCCGACGACCAGATCATCCTGCAGATGAAGCAGGCGACTCCGTCGGTGCTCGCCCCCTACGTTCAGCACACGGGCACGTTCTCGAAGTTCGTCCACGAGGGGGAGCGGATCGTGCGGGGACAGAAGATGATGCAGGCGGTCTCGGACCTCTTTCTCGGCTGGCTGGACGGTGTCCCCGGGACGAACAGGCAGTATTATGCGCGGCAGCTTCACGACATGAAGGGCGGATTCAACGTCGAGAACGCGAAGTTTGCGACGATCGAGACCTACGCCGATCTCTGTGCCCGCACGCTCGCCCGCGCGCATGCGCGGAGCGGCGATGCGGTGGCGATCGCAGCCTATCTCGAGAGCGACGACAGGTTCGCCGACGCCGTCGAGGTGTTCGCAGTGGCGGAATCCCATTTCGTCGACGGCGACCACAAACGCCTTGTCGATGCCATTGCCGGTGGCGAAATCGAGGCGCTGGACGCGGAAGACGCCTGACCGGCTGCGTCCTGCATTTCCCTTGCTTTGCGCTGCGGGCTTGGATGGATGCGCCGTCCCGCCCCATGCGAGCCGCGAGCGTCAGCGACGGGATCAGTGGACGCCGTCACACCACTTACGATCGCACGCGGATCTGTTGGTAGAGTCGTAGATAGTCGCGGGCGCTTGCGTCCCACGACCAGTCCTGAAGCATCGCCTGGCGGACGAGTCCGCTCCACAGGTCGCGGTTGGCATGGGCATCGAGCGCCCGCCAGACCGCCTGCTCGAGGCTATGCGAGTCGTACGCCTCGAATACAAACCCGTTGGCTGTGCCGTTCTGAAGCGTGTCGGGCGTGGTATCGACGACCGTGTCGACCAGCCCGCCCGTCGCTCGCACGAGAGGGATCGCACCGTAGCGAAGCGCGTAGAGCTGCGTGAGCCCGCACGGCTCGTAGCGGCTGGGCACGAGCATGATGTCGGCGGCCGCCTGCACCAGATGCGCGAGGCCCTCGTCGAATCCGATGATGAGATCGATCGTGCCCGGAAACGTCGCAGCGACGTGGCGGAGCGAATCCTCGACATGGTGGTGGCCGGTGCCAAGCACGACGAAGCGGGCTCGCCCGCTGCCGGCCACCCGGCCGAGCAGGTCGACGACGAGGTCGATCCCCTTCTGATCGACGAGCCGGCCCACGAAGGCGACCAGCGGCCGCGGGTCGGGCGCCGCATGCCCGAGCCGGGCGGCGAGGGCCACGCGGGCCGCATACTTGCCGTCGGTGACGTCCTGCTCAGAGTATGGCCGCGGGATGTGGCGGTCGGTCCGCGGATCCCAGGCGACCGTATCGATGCCGTTGACGATGCCGGTGAGCACGTCGCTTCGCGAGGCGAGCACGCCCTCGAGTCCGCAGCCGCCGGGAGCCTGCTGGATCTCACGGGCATAGGTCGGGCTCACCGTGGTGAGCCAATCGGCGAACACCATCCCGGTCTTGAGCAGGTTCAACTGGCCCCAAAACTCCATCTGCTGCCAGTTGAAGTATTTCCAGTCGAGGCCGGTGAGCAGCATGTCCCAGTGCCAGAAGAGCCCTTGGTAGGCCATGTTGTGGATCGTCATGACAGTGTGAGCATGCTGCACCGCGGCCGACGACTGATAGAGCAACTTCTGATAGGCGGGCACGAGGCCGGTCTGCCAGTCGTGGCAATGGATGACGTCGAAGGGCCGCTCCTGCCGCACAGCCAATTCCATGACGGCCCGCGAAAAGAAAATGAACCGCTCGGAGTTGTCGGTGTAGTCCTCGGCCCCGCCGTAGAGCGAGTCCCGGTCGAAGCACTCGTCGTTGGCCACGAGCAGCGTCTCGACCCGTGAACCGGGCAGGATGCAGCGGAAGATCCGGGCGGGCATCTGCCGCGTGCCGAGCGGCACGTCGAAGGAGATCCCGGTGGGCTCGAGCGGCAGCCCCTTGGAAAACACCTCCCGGTAGGCTGGGATCACGAGCGTGACATCGCAGCCCTGGTGGGCGAGCGCCTCAGGGAGCGCGCCGGCCACGTCGGCCAAGCCGCCGGTCTTGGCGAAGGGGGTCGCCTCACTGGCCACCTGCAGCACACGCATGGGCGGGACGTTCTCTCGGTTTCTGGTGCCGATTGCTGGCGCCAATCGCGGGCGCCGGTTTCCCGGCTATTTCCGGCATAGGCGGTAAGCCACCGCCTCCTACTATCCTCCTACTATATAGTTCGTAAACTCCTGCCATGTGTGCCCTCGTCAATCCCGCCGCGCTGTTCCGCTTTCGCCTCCCCTGCCGGAGACGGAAGAAACTCTGGCCACCCACGGCCTGGGATCTCGACGAGGCCTGTCGGCTGCCGGCGTTGGCCCCGGTGGCGAATGTGCCGAATCTGCTGGATCTGTGGCTGGCATGGAATGAAGAGGGACTGGCGGTGCGGGCCGTGGCGAGAGGCGTGGGGGCCACGCGGTGGTGCCAGCCGACCCGCCCCGAGGACAGCGACGGCCTCCATCTCTGGATCGCTACCCGCCCCACGGGCGACAGCCATCGCGCCGGCCGCTACTGCCGGCGGCTCGCGCTCCTGCCGACAGGCGGTGGCCGTAGCGCCGACCGGCCGGTAGCCGTCGCCGCCGTCATCCCCCGCACGAGCGAAATGCCGACGGATCTCCCCGTCGGCTCGGTGCCGATCGAGAGCAAGCTCACGGCTGATGGCTGGGAGATCGATGCGCAGATCACCGCAGCAGCGCTCCCCGGCTGGGATCCGCTGGAGATTCCCCGGCTCGGATTCTTCGCGGCAGTGATCGACCGGCGGCTCGGCCGCGTGCCCGCCTTCGCGCCCCCGGAATACCCGTGGGAAGGCGATCCCACGACCTGGGCCGAACTCGAACTCTGCCCCTGAAAAAGGGGACGCAGCTCTTTTCCTTCCCTGAACGGAAAAGAGCTGCGTCCCCTTTTTCAACCGGCACCGAACCGGATGGTATGGTCGGCGGCTTCCGGCAAAGGCACCGTCACCGTCTGGCTCCATGTGCCGGTTTCGGGATCAAAGTCGGTCTGCCAGAAGTCGTTGCCGTGCACGGCCTGGTCGCATGGCGTGCCGTCGATCGTAAACCCGCCGCCACGGTGGGTCGGCAGGCCCGTCACCGTGATCGGCACGTATCCGATCCCGCCGCTGATCGTGAATTCGGCGCGGCCATCCTCGGCCGCCACCCGTACATCCGGATGGAGCCGTACGAGACGGCCCTTCCGCACCTCCACTCGCCTGGCGTTGCCCACCGCCTCGCGGTGTACGATCCGCCAACTGTCGTGCATCGTGGCAAGCGCCGCCCGCAAAGGCTGATTCGGTCCGTAGTAATCCGCGGCGGCCTGCGGCAGCACCAGGTGCTCAATCGTCGCCTCGACGAAGTCACCCACCTTGAGCTGCGTGACATCCGGTGGCGGCACGATATCGAGCGTCGAGGTCGCCTTGCCACCGACGACGGCACCACGCTCCGCCACCCACGGCCGCGCGTCCTTGCCTCCCAGCCGGGCCCGCCAACCCCGGATGACGATGCCGCGGTTCGCCCAGGCACCACTGTCTGCCCCCGGTCGCCGCACCGCCTCGTGAAGCGACACCCAGGGCACCGTGCCCGCGCACTCAAGCGGCTGCGTGCGATAGATGTCGCCACCCCATTGCGTGGCCCATTCTCGGACCAGCCCCGTCACGTCGCCAACGGCCATCTTCCGTTCGCCCGTGTAGCTGTAGGTGTCGGCACCGATCTGGAAGAGCACCAGCCGGGAAAAGTCGACGGGCTGCTTCACATCCATCCTTATCGAATAGACGCCGCGGACGATATCGTCGGTCCGAGCGAGGC
>JBIIOL010000232.1:0-5764 GCA_044336965.1 Pirellulales bacterium
CCATGGAAAAGGAGCTTTGGGACCGCAGCCCGGGCATGATGTCGTCGCTGATCGTGCCGGCGCTGGGGGGTGTCTTCCGCGCACAGGCTCAGGACGTCGCCCGGCAGCGGGCCGCCACCGCCCTCGTCGCCGCCACGAAGCAGCGACTCGAGACGGGCGCGGCGCCGGAGACGTTTGACGAACTGGCGGCCCAGCTGGTTCCACCGGCATCCCGCGATCCCTTCACGGCCGACCAGCCGCTGGTCTTGAAGCAGACCGACGACGGGCTGCTCGTTTACTCCATCGGCCCCGACGGGGAGGACGACGGTGGCCCGGTTGCCCCTGGCGCCGACAAGGTCGAGGGCAACGACGACGTCGGGTTACGGATGGCCCTGTGATCACGCGGCGGCGAGTTTTCAACTTGCCTGATCAGGCTCCAGATGCTGAGGAGCCGGTCGGAGGCACGCGCAGGAGCCGGTGAATTCTGCGACTCACGAGCGATGCACGATCCATCCAGGAGCATCCTGTAGCAGAATCCGCCGGTGACGAGCATGCCGCAGCCGGCGAACCAATGCGACCTACTTCGCGGGCAAATCAAAATCGCCGGTGCGGTCCCGCCACATGCAGTGGATGTGGTTCGCCGGATTCCCTTCTGCATCGGGCTGCACGTTGCACAGTTCGATGACGAACGTCGGCCCCTCGACGCGGTAATAGTGTCCGATGCCTGGCTTGAGACTGCCGGCCCATGAGAACTTCACCGCCGACCAACCGCCCGCAGCCGCTTCGATCAACTGCAGCCGTTCCGCCACGACCTCTTCCGGCATGGACTCGCAATACACGTCCACGAGCCGCTCGAGCACGGCCTGCTGAGACGCCGACAGGTCGCCCCACGCGATGCCCACGGCCGGCTCACCCGTTGGCTGCGGCTCACCTGCGCCACGGATTTCCTTTGGCGGCTCTGGTGAGATGACCGCCTTGGCCCGCTGCCCCTCGTCGAGCGAGTGCACCAGTTCGAACGCGACCGACTCCTCCGCTTCAAGCACGCGGTGGCCCACGGCGGGCAGATCCGGCAGCGGCGTCTTCACCTCGGCCGGATTCGCACCCATGAACTGCGGCGTCGAGTCGACGATCCGTCCGTCGCGCACGGTGAAGTTGAGCGAGAGGTGATGCCCCTCGAAGGAGATCGCCCACGGGCCGTCATCCGAAGGCGTGCCGAAAATCGTGAAGAAATACCGCTTGGGATCACGAATATTCTTCGCACGCGATCCCTCGAGAACCCGCAGGATCTCGTCGAGCTCCATGATGGCGACCGATTTGTCGTAGCCGATCTGAGACAGAACCGACCGCAATAGTGTGAGGGCGGCCGCCTGCTGCGGCTCGGTCATGTCGCGGAGTTGCACGCCCTTCCGCGTGGGCTTGGGGATGAAATGCCAGTCGGTCCGCTTGGCATCGTCGAAAGGCTTCGAGGCGAGGGTCCGCTGGGCAGCATCGAGCGAATCGAGCCAGGCAGTCGCCGCCCCGGCCACGTCGTGGGCGACGGCAGTTCGGGCCCGCGCCGCCGCGGCATGCCCCGTGATCAGGCAAGCCGTGACGACCGTAACGAGCACGAGCGACCACGCCACTCGACGCGCGATCGCACGCTCCACTCGTCGCTCGCAACTGGCTGCCGTTGACTGTTTCATGGTGCCTGCTCGTGAAGGTGACCGCGAGGATCCCGGTCGTGATGTGCCTGATCGATGTGCACATGCACCCGAGGGCAGGCTTGAAAATACCGTTCCCAGGCCTGGTCTGATACCCCGGCTCCGTCGAGATAGAGATTCCAGAGGCCCGGCAGCCGCTGGAGCACCGCCAGGCCATCGTCACCGATCGGCACGTCGATGAGATGCAACGACCGCAGCTTCTGCAGCGACGTGACCGCCTCACAAACCTCCGGCCCTGCGAGCTGCGGGCCGCCCAGACGGAGGCTCCGCAGATCCGCGAGCGGTGCCAGTGCCCGCACGCCCCCGGCGGTACAGGCCGCCTGCGGCACGTTCAGGTCACGAAGGGCACGACACTCCGCGAGCCTCCGGAATCCCGCATCGCCGAGCGGCGACTCGCGGAGGACCAGCCGCTCGAGGCCCGTGAGCGTCGCGAGGATCTCCGCCCGGCCATCGTCAGCCCTCCCCTTCTCGAGCACGAGTTCGCGGAGGCCGGTCAGGCCGCGAAGGGATTCCCACCCGGCATCCGTCAGCGGCACCGCTGCGACGACCGTATCGGCCTCGCCCGCGCGGACCGCGGCGATCTGGTGGTCGACGTCGCGGTGAAGCTCCGCGATCGCGGCAGCACCGTCCGTGCCGCCCATGCCACGGAGATCGCAGCCGATCAGCACGGCCGCCACCGCCACCAGACAGCATGTCGCGCCGCCGAACCGTTGGTGATTCAACCTCATGGATCCAGCACCACCGCCACCGGCAGGGAATCGCCGAACGTCTGAAAATCCTTGAACG
Source organism: Pirellulales bacterium (assembly GCA_044336965.1). Classification (GTDB taxonomy): domain Bacteria; phylum Planctomycetota; class Planctomycetia; order Pirellulales; family UBA1268; genus CAMCQY01. The sequence goes on from JBIIOL010000232.1 coordinate 2,466, forward strand.
TCCAGACGACCTGCTTCTCCTGAGTGACCTCGATGATCTGCGGCTGCTCTGGGCCGGCGTGGCAGTTGACGAGCAGCGTGTTGCCGTTCTGGAGACGGCTCACCTGCGTCACCCAGGCCAGCACGATCCCCGGCAGGTCGTGCTGCTCGATCTTCCACACGATCTCCTTGGCGGGCGTCACCTCGAGCACGCTGTGGCCGTTGCCGGTGCCGATGAGTGTGTTGCCGTTGGCGAGCCTGACGGCCGAATAGGCCTGGTCGCCGAAGGCCTCGGGGCCATGGCCCCCCTTCTTCGGCTTGCCGAAGAGCGGCACGTCGAACTCCCAGATGACCTTTCCCATGGAGTCATACTCCCGGACGACGCCATCCTTCTCGTGGGCCACGAGGTAGGTGCCGGCCTCGGTCTTCCGCGCGTTCCGCGTGTCGGAGTGAGCCGACCGTTCGTTCACCGTCAGCTTGATCTCGTGCCGCAGGGTGCCGTCGCGATCGACCTCGATGATCCGGGCCGGCCCCGACTCGACGATCATCGTCGAGCCGTCAGGCAGCCGCTGGAAGGCGTGCACCTCGACCGTCCGACCGGCGTTGCCGTTCCGCTTCGCGTTGTAGTCCCAGATCGGCTTGCGGTGCTCATCGAGTTCCACGATCCGCGTCCAGCCATCTGAATAGAGGATGTGACCGTCGGGCAGCAGGTGCAGATCATGGATCGAGCCAACGGGAAGCTTCCACTCGACTCGCCCGTCGGGGCCGATCGACGCCATCGTCTTCGTCGATGAATCGGCCGCGATCACCCGTCGGGACGTGCCCGTCTGCACCGCGGTCGGCGGTGATTCCGCGACCGTCATCGCAGGCAGCAGCGTCAAAAAGAAAAAGGTGCCAGCCACCAAATCTGGGAAAGAGAGGCAGGGAGACGACGCAGCTTGCCTGAATTTGGTGGCTGGCACCTTTTTCATGCGAGCACCTCGCGGATCGGCTCGACGTGCTCGACGCCGACGAGCTTCTGGTCGAGTCCGCCGAAGAAATACGAGAGCCGGTTGGGGTCGAGGCCGAGCTGGTGAAGCACCGTGGCGTGCAGACTTTTCACGTGGAAACCCGGCTTGTCGCCGTTGCCGTGGCCGGGGCCCGGGCTGATCGCAGCCGAGCCGAGCTCATCGGTCTCTCCCACGCTCACGCCCCCCTTGATGCCGCCGCCAGCCATCCACATCGTGAACCCGAACGAGTTGTGGTCGCGGCCCGTGCCCTCGGCATACTCCGCCGTCGGTTGCCGGCCAAACTCGCCGCCCCAGATCACGAGCGTCGAATCGAGCAGGCCAGACCGCTTCAGATCGGTGAGCAGCGCCGCGATCGGCTGGTCGGTGTTGCCCGCATGGAAATTGTGATTCTTTTCCATGTCGCTGTGGGCGTCCCAATTGTCGTCGTTGTGGGCGCCGCCTGAGTAGAGCTGAACGAACCGCACACCCCGCTCGACGAGCCGCCGTGCGAGCAGGCACCGTCGGCCAAAGTCAGCCGTCCGTGGATTCTCCAGGCCGTAGAGTGTTTTCGTTTCCTCCGTCTCGCTGGCCAGATCGACCGCCTCCGGGGCGTGCTCCTGCATCTTCCAGGCCAGTTCATAGGAGGCGATCCGTGCAGCGAGTTCCGTGTTGTCACCGCGGGAGAGCAGGTGGGCCGTGTTGGCCTCTCGGAGCGCGTCGAGCATCGTGCGTTGGGCCTCCAGCGGCATGTCGTCGGGTGGCGCAAGATCGAGGATCGGGGAACCCTTGGATCGCAGGAGCGTGCCCTGGTACGTCGCCGGCATGTAGCCGCTCGACCAGTTCTTCGCGCCCGAGATCGGCCCGCCAGTGGGATCGAGCATCACCACGAAGCCCGGCATGTTCTCGTTGACGCTGCCGAGGCCGTAGTTCACCCACGAGCCCAGGCAGGGTGCGCCCGACTGAATTTTTCCCGAGTTCATCTGCAGCATCGCCGAGCCATGGATCGGCGAATCGGCCGTCATCGAGTGGATGAAAGCAATGTCGTCCACATGGGTCGCGATGTGCGGAAAGAGATCGCTCACCCACTTGCCACATTGTCCATACTGCTTGAACTTCCACTTGGGGCCGACGACCCGCCCCTGGTTCTTCTCACCGCCGCGGCCCTTGGTCTTCACCTCGATCGTCTGGCCGTCGAGCCCGTAGAGCTTCGGCTTGTAGTCGAAGGTGTCGACCTGGCTCGGCCCGCCATACATGAACAGAAAAATCACGCTCTTCGCCTTGGGAGCGAAATGCGGTGGCTTGGCCGCAAGCGGATTCGTGAACGGCGTGTCCGTGGCACCTCCCTGTCCGGCCGCGTAGCCGTGCCGCGTGAAGAACCCCTGATCGAGCAGGCCGGACAGGGCGAGGCCCGTGAACGACGCACCCGCCTCCCAGAAGAATTCACGACGGGTCCTGTGACAGAACTGGCCGTGTCGATGGTCGTGGCTGGATGGCATGATGGCTCTCCGAGGCAGTCCGGTCAGTCGAGATAGGCGAATTCGTTGAGGTTCAGCACCATCAGGCAGAAGAGTTCCATGGCCCGGCTGGGGCTGACGCCGTCGGCATCGTCGAGCCTGTCGACCAGCGCGACGCCTCGCACTACTTCCACGTCGGCGACCGGCCGCACGAGCGCGATTTCCAGTGCCCGACGGACCTGTGCCGGAACGTCGGCAGCATCGGGACCGCCCGCCTCCCGCCGGACCCGTTCGGCAAACGCCCGCGCCTGCCGATGCAGGAACTCGCCGTTCAACATGCCGAGCGCCTGCGTGGGCTGCGTCGTCGTGAACCGCACGGGGCAGGTCGTGTCAGTGTCGGCGAGGTCGAAGTCGGCGAGGATCGGCGTGATGAGCGACCGCTTTACGAACGCGTAGATGCTCCTGCGGGCCTGCTCCTCCGGGCTCGAATCACCCCAGCCCGCTCCGGGCCGCGACTGTCCGGCCATCACTTCCTTGGGGATCGTTGGGTAGACGCCTGGCCCGAACATCTTTGGATTGAAGGCGCCGCTGGCCACGTGGATCGAATCACGGAGTTCCTCGGCCGAGAGCCGCCGCATGTCGAACCGCCACAAGGAATCGTTGAGCGGGTCGACTTTCAACGCCTCCGCGTGCGCCAATGCTTCCGCGTCGCCGGCCGATGTCGACCGGTAGGCCTGCGACATGAGGATCCGCTTGTGCAGGGGCTTGAGCCGCCAGTTGCCGGCGACCAGCTCCGTGGCCAGCCAGTCGAGCAACTCCGGATGGGTGGGAGGATCGCCCATCATGCCGAAGTTCGAGGAACTGCGAACGATGCCCCG